>DASYSV010000069.1:0-13824 GCA_036010185.1 Puia sp. | reverse complement strand
CAGCGTGCTGGCCAAGAATATTTTGTACCATATGCCGAACCGGGAGGCCTATGTTTCTCCCATCGGCCCATGGGCGAACAGCATCCTGTGCCGGAAGGATATCATCACCGGGGAGATAAGATATCCTCACGTTTCCCTGCAGGAGGACTCCATTTTTCTGAATCGGCTGTTCGGCATCAACTGCCTGATCCCGGTACTCGCCCCCTGGACATATATATATGTGTATCATGGGAAGAATAGCTGGCATTCCCGCCATTTCCGCCGGCTATTCGGCCATAGTAAAAAATTGCCGCCGGCCATCAGCGCGCTGGTAACGGATGTGCTGGAAGGGAAGCTGGACAATGCGGAGGCTTCGCGGTTACTCATGCGGGAGGAGGTGCTGAAAGAGATGGATTATTTCTATTTCCCGCCACTTGCCAAACGGCAGATCTTCGCCAACATCTGTCAGGGGTCCGCGTATCTTCTACAGCGGATTGTTGCTTCTGTCATCAATTTCGCGCGACGGGCATCCTAAAATAATTTCACTCAATCAATCTTTGTTTTATGCGAATCGAAAGGGTAAATAATTTAAGTGAGCAGGATTTTTTAGCGGAGTATTTGCTTCCCGGCAGACCGGTTATCGTGGAGGATGCCATGGCCGGCTGGGACGTGGCGAGTTTTCAGCAGGAAGCCTTGCTGAGGAAATTCGGGAATTGTCAGGTACAGGTATACAACGACTTGTTCGATCTTCAGACGATCGATCGGCTGGAAGGCTATTTGAAAAAGAATTTTAACAGAACGGATGGGCAGAGTGCTCATCATTATGTAAGGTGGTATAGCCGGTTCAAGGACGTCGATTTTATTTGGTCGGACGAAGTTTTTAAAGCCCTGGAGGATAGATGGGCGCATCCTTATTTTCTACCCGATACCTCTTTTGTCGTACCTTATTCGAAAGGTGATGACAAAGTAAGGATCAATGAAAAGCGCTACCCGTACAAAGGGTTATTCATATCGGGCAAAGGTGCGAGGACACGGCTGCACAGAGATCCCCTGCACAGCGACGCCATCCTCTGCCAATTCTATGGCGAAAAAAAAGTAACGCTCATCCCGCCCTCACAGGAGGGGCTGGTTATGGAGAATGGCGAGGTGGTGGATATCCAAAATCCCGATCTCGCCCGGTTCCCCCGTTTCCGCGGCGCAGAAATACCCTATGTCGATGTGCTGGCACCGGGTGAAGTCATTCTGTTCCCGGCGGGTTGGTTCCACGACGTCACGTGTCTGAGCGATAGTATATCCGTCACCTGGAATTTTATACATGTCTCGGGAGCGGAGAGGTTCATTCAGCATCTTCAGGATTATCCGCAGGATCAACAGCTGGAAGTCGTTCGATTTTTTCTCCGGGATGAACTGGATGCGTGGGCGACCGCGGAAGAGATAATAGAGTTTGTGCGTGAAAAAATAATTATTTAAACCAATGGGAAATGCTTAACACAAACATTTTAGCGATCAACTTCAATCATGACGGGTCGGCCGCAATTGTCTCCAATGGAAGATTGGCAGCATTTGTCAATACCGAGCGGTTTTCGAAAAAAAAGAAGCATCCCGGGATCAGGGAAGCCGATCTGGATGCTCTATTAGATCAGGCGAAGGTGGACCTACGTGATATCGGCATTGTGCTTTTGTGCAATATCCACAATATGGATTCGCCGGATATCCCGTACCTGTACGGCACTTCCTTAAAGGAGTCCTGGCTTGAATTCTGGGTTAATCAGACTTTGGATAAGGTCAGTATCCGGGGTATACAATTTCCATGTTTGATAAACCCGGAGCATCATTTGCTGCATTGTTCCCTTGTCTATCAGACCTCACCTTTTGAAGAAGCCATATGTTTTTCGTGGGATCCCGTAGGATATGGCGTGTTCATTGGCCGCAAGAACAAGCTATATAAGCAGGATTTCCAGTTGAAGGGGTATAATAGTTGTGACTGGTATGCAACGGTTGCCACGGTGTTATTCGGGACGGGTATCGTAGGAGCGGGAAAGGTAATGGGGCTTGCACCGTATGGCATTGCCGAAAGCAACGTCAAAATACCGTATGCCGACATCAGGACCTTGGAGGACTTGAGTTTCTACTCGGTAAATGAACGTTCCATTTATCTGGATGAAAGGGGGAAGAAGCTGAATGCAACAGCGGCATATAACATTCAACAACTGTTGGAAATGCAACTGGAGAGTGTATTGAAGGATCTTTACGACCTGGCGGTTCGGGAAAAGTTTGCGCTTCATCTTTGTTTATCCGGTGGAGGAGCATTGAACTCAGTAGCCAACCAATTGGGATTCGAACGGTCCGGGTTCGAGCGCCTGCACATCCATCCGGCCAGCGGAGATGATGGGACGGCCATCGGCGCGGCGCTATGGTATTGGTACGATCATCTGGATCATCCGAAGGGAATGTTTTCCAACCGGGATATGATGTATTCCGTAGCCGCTTATGATCAGACGCTGGATGAAGTGCTGGAGCACAGGCAATATAAAGAGAAGCTGCGAGTGGAAAAGACGGAGGATTTTGTCGGCAGAACTGCCTCCTACCTGGCGGACGGCAAGATCATCGGCTGGTTTCAGGGTAGCAGCGAAGTAGGCCCCCGGGCGTTGGGTAACAGAAGTATTCTGGCCGACCCCCGGAATCGGGGAATGAAAGACATGCTGAACAAAAAGGTGAAGTTTCGGGAAGCGTTCAGGCCATTTGCTCCCAGCGTGCTGAATGAGCATGCCGAAGAATGGTTTGGACTGAAGGACAGTCCTTTCATGCTGAGGGTATGCAATGTACTGAAGGAGGATATCCCTGCCGTAACACATGTCGATGGGACCGCCAGGATACAGACCGTAACGGCTGTTGACAATCCAAACTATTACCGGCTGATCGACTCGTTTTACCAGTTGACAGGGGTACCTGTGCTCCTGAACACGTCGTTCAACATCAAGGGCGGGCCGATCGTAGAGACGCCAAAGGACGCGATCGATTGCTTCCTGGATACCGAAATGGATGTGCTGGTTTTCGAGAACAGGATCATCCTGAAGGCTGATGCCAACGCCCTCGTTGGCGAAAAACAAAAAAGCACCGAAAAGGTGCTTGATTTGGTGGGAGTTGACGGCCTCGAACCGCCGACCCTCTGCTTGTAAGGCAGATGCTCTGAACCAACTGAGCTAAACTCCCGTCTCCTTAACAGACTGGTAATCTGTTGAAAGGAGGGCAAAGATAGGAGTAAAACGGTGCCCACCCAAAAAAATTTGTCGGTTTTTCGGGCAGGCCGTCGCCCGGCCGGTTCGGAGCTCAGGTCGATTCGTGCTCAGTCCAATTCAGGGCTCTTAATGGATGGTATCATTGTTCTGAAGGACAAAATCGCCCGCCGTCGAACCGCCGCAAAACGCATTAGCCGCCGTTGCAAACCCGAGAGCTGCGTCGGATGCCCTGCCGGAACTGCTGCCGGCCCAGAAATATGCCGCGGGATCCGTCCCCGTGATCGCGACCTGGGATTTAGTAAGAATTCTCATGAATTCGGTGGCATTGGTCTTGAAGACCAGCGGCTGGTTGTCTGTTGTGCCGACAAAATTGGTGGGTTGGTCCCAGCTTCATCCGGCAAAAACAGGAATGTACAGGCGTGACGATTCGAGCGATAAGTGTGTAGCTTTCGTTTATAACTGTGCAGGTTGTTATCTTTCGCGTTGGTGCACAACGCAGCAGTAGTGCGGGGGAGGATCGGTTAATGCGTCTTCCACGTATCGTTTTCCCTGTTCGCATCCGGGAGCACGTGATCGGGATCGATGGTCACCGACACCAGCGGCTGTGTTGCGGGGACATGCAGGACACGCGTGCCGCCTTGTAGCCAGGTCTCGACGGGGACGGTCAGCCGCTCGTGTGTGCCGTCTTTCCAGGTGAGATCGAGGATAGCCGGCAGTGCCATGCGGTCCAGGTTTTCGATGGTGATCTCCGCGGCGCCATTCGTGATTCGCACCTCGCGCACGGCGAGATCGAGGCTCCAGTTGTGGAAGAACCATTCACGCCAGAACCAGGACAGGTCTTCGCCTGCCTCATTCTCTATCGTCCGGAAAAAATCATAAGGCCCCGGATGCCGATACGCCCAGGACCGGATATAGCGCCGGAAGGCATAGTCGAAGCGGTCGCGGCCGAGGATCCGTTCGCGTAGCAATACTAGCCCCAGCGCCGGCTTGAAATAAACCATGGGATGCCGGTATTTCTCCGGAACCCCATCCGCGCGCGTCATGATCACCGGCGCCTGCGGGTCCTTTAAGTACGGCAGGATCTCGTCGACGGGATTGCCGCCGCCGGGGGCATATTCGTCATCGCGTTTGGGAGCATATTCTCCATTGTTGAAGGCATCGGAAGCATATACGTCGATAAATGTATTGAAGCCTTCATCCATCCATCCATACGTACGTTCGTCGGACCCGACGATCATGGGAAACCAGTTATGCCCGATCTCATGGGCGGTGACCCAGTACAGTTCCTTTCCTTTATCGGTGATTCCGTCAAACACGATGCCGGGGTATTCCATACCGCCGGCAATACCCGCTTCGTTGATAGCTACCGGATATGGGTAAGCGAACCATTGTTTTGAAAAATATTCGATGGAAGACTTGAGGTATTCGGTGGCGCGATCCCAGGCGCCGGGTCCGGCGCTTTCCACGGGATATACCGACATGGCCAGCGAATGTTTGCCGGCCGGGAGGTTCACGCGAGCGGCATCCCAGATATAGGCGCGGCTGGCGCCGAAAGCGACATCGCGGGTATTGTTCATCTTAAAATGCCAGGTGAGGGTGCCGGTATGGACGGGGCGGCTGTTCGGATCGCCAATGGCGGCCGCATCCCGTATCATCACCGTCTTGTCGCTGTTGCGAGCGGCGGCCAGGCGGGCGATTTGCTTTGAAGTGAGGACGGCCGCGGGATTCAGCAGTTCGCCGGAACCGGCGACGATCATATCCCATGGCACCGTGACGGCATAGTCGAAATCGCCGTATTCGTCATAGAATTCTCCGGCACCGAGGAAGGGGAGGGTATTCCAGCCCTGCCGGTCGTCATACATGCACATCCGCGGATACCACTGGGCGATCTCATAGATCTTGCCGTTTCGCGTAGACACAAAATCGGTCCGGTTGCCAAAATCGCCCGGAACCGTATAGCTGTAGCGGATGGTCAGGCTGACCCGTCCGCCTCTGGCAGGCAAGGGGTGTAGCAGACGCACCTGAAGCCGTGTATCGGTGATGATATATTCCGCATCTGTGGTGACGCCTCCCTGTTCTATCTTCACGGATGAAAGCCGATAGCCTTCGGTGTGGCCGCCTGCAGCGGCCGAGGTGAGCGAATTCGAACGGGCATCGGGCCGATAGGTCTGCTGGTCGAGATAGAGCCAGAGGGATCGCAGACTGTCGGGGCTGTTGTTGGTATAATGGATGACGGCACTCCCATCGAGCTCATTGCGGACGGTATCGAGCCGGACGGAAAGCGTATAGTCGGCACGGTTTTGCCAGTAAGATGCCGACGGAGCGCCATTGGGCGAACGCGTAGCGAGATGATCATCCTTATAAAAACCCGGTGCGAAAAGCGCTTGCGGGTCGTAGGTGGTAGGATTACCCATTGGGGAAGACACGGACTGAGCTTGCAGCGCGACGGAGGACAGCAAGCCGGCGAGGAAGAACAGGGGAAGTCTGGACATGCAGCAAATCTATAGTATATTTACCCGCTATCAGACCCCGATTATGGAAAATCTTTCTGGTTATTGCAAGGTCGTCGCCAGCATGGACAAGAACAATGTCCATGTGCACTATCACGATAAGGAATACGGGTTCCCGATCGAAGACGACAACCATCTGTTCGCCCGGCTCATCCTGGAGATCAACCAGGCCGGTCTGTCCTGGACCACCATCCTGAACAAAAAGGGCAACTTCTTCAGGGCTTTCGACGATTTCGAGATCGAAAAAGTGGCGCGTTATGGGGAAAAGCAGCGACAGCGTTTGCTCGCCGACGCCGGCATCATCCGCAACCGGCTGAAGATAGACGCGACCATCGAAAATGCGAAAAAGATACGCGGGATACAAAAAGAATTCGGGTCGTTCAGGAACTGGCTCGACAAGCATCATCCGCTGAGTAAGGAAGAATGGGTGAAGTTGTTCAAAAATACCTTTCGATTTACAGGTGGCGAGATCGTCGGAGAATTCCTGATGAGTACCGGGTATCTGCCGGGTGCGCACGTGGAGGGTTGTCCTGTTTATAAGAAAGTGCTGAAGCATCGGCCGGCATGGGCGAAGAAAGGATAGGGCGGATGATGACGACACGGGCAGAGCGTTAGTTCAACTGCACGACGGGCAGACGGTAGTGTAGTCCATCGACCATGAAGAGCTCGTCGATCTCATAGGTCCAATATTTGAAAAGCGGGGATTTGGAGAGGTATTTTTCGACGGCCTTTCTGTTCTCGGCCGAAAAAGTGATCCATACGCGTTGCGTCTCCATGGTCACGACATAGTGGTCGATGACCCCTTGCTCGATCAGGCGGTTGATGTAGGTGCGGTGTGAGGGAACCAATCCCGCAAATTCATCGTTCATCTCGAATTGTATGGTGACCTGGAATTTTCGCATACGTTCATCAAGGCGCAACTGCAATCCTTGTGCCGGGTGCCATATGGCCTTCTATAATTATACGAATTGTCGTGGAAAAGAGTTGCCTATAGCTTCCAGTTGACGATGCGGTTGGCCCATTCTTCGCGATACGGTGTGGTGATCTTGATATAGTTATCGGTATATCCTTCCATCATCGGGGTCTTTACATGACCTTCCAGGAGTACTTTGCGGGTCTGGCCTTCATGCCGGCGGATGAATTCCTGCATTTTCCGGTAGGAGAGGCTGCGCAGGAATTTATTCCTTTCATTACGAATGGCGACGGGAACCACCGGCGTGAGTTCGAGGGCTGTCGTATGGTCTCTTTCGGAGTAGGTGAAGACGTGAAGATAAGAAACGTCCAGCTCCTGAAGGAAATCGACCGTCTCCCTGAAATGTTCATCCGTCTCGCCGGGGAAGCCGACGATGACATCCGCGCCGATGGCGCAATGGGGCATGACTTCTTTTATCAGCCGCACCCTTTCCGCATATAGCTCTCTTCTATACCGGCGGCGCATCAGCCCCAGCAGTCTGTTACTCCCGCTTTGCAGCGGAATGTGGAAATGTGGCATGAAGTGGCGGCTCGCGGCCACCCATTCGATCATATCGGGCGTGAGCAGATTAGGTTCTATCGAAGAGATCCGATACCGGTCGATGCCGTCGATGTCGTCGAGCGCCTGCATCAGGCCGAAGAGGTTTTCGGGGGGCGCGCCAAAATCGCCCAGGTTCACGCCGGTGAGGACGATCTCGCGGACATCTCCGCGCGCCGCCAGGTGCCGAACGGTTGAAACAGTCGACTTAATGGTATCGCTACGGCTCCGGCCGCGGGCCATGGGAATGGTGCAAAACGAACAGCTGTAGTCGCAACCGTCCTGCACCTTCAGGAAAGTACGTGTCCGGTCTCCCAGAGAATAGGAAGAATGGAATCCCGTCACCCCTTCAATGTCACAGCTGCAGATCTTCGCGCCGTCGCCTTTGGACCATTCTTTCAGGTGTTGCGCGATATTGAACTTCTCGGCGGCGCCGAGGACCAGGTCGACACCGGGAATACCGGCGATCTCTTCGGGTTTCAGCTGGGCATAGCAGCCGGTGATGACGACCATGCTGCCGGGCGCCTGGCGGCGGACTTTCCGGACCAGGTAGCGGCATTCCTTATCGGCGTTGTCGGTGACGCTGCAGGTATTGATGACATAGATATCCGCGACATCATCAAAAGAGGCCTTTCCGAAGCCCTCGTCCGTGAGCATGCGGGAAAGACTGGAGGTCTCCGAATAGTTGAGCTTACAACCCAGGGTGTGGAACGCTACCGTTTTGGATGTCATCAGCCGGCAAAGATACTGCGAAAGGGTGGAAATATGAAGATACCGTGAAAGCGTGGAAATACAAGCCCGGACCGTATCTTCGGACATTATGACGCCGCCGACGACGCCAACAATGCTGAAATCCTTACTCCGGCCTCTCCGTTGGATATATTGTTCCTATGCGCTGGTCCTTTTTATCGCGGGGATGTTCCTCGTATTGCCCTTTGTCGCATTTTTCGCGTTGCAGGGCCCCAAAAATGGCGGGGATCGTATTTATCGCATCTGCCGCTGGTGGGATTTAGCCTGGCTGACGCTCGTCGGCATCCGGCGGCAGCTGGTTTATGAGTCGGTGCCCGACCCCGCAAGATCTTATATCTTCATTTCCAATCATATCTCTTACCTGGATATCCCCATGATCCTCCGGGCCGTGACCCGGGATGAGCTGCGCGTGCTGGGCAAGGCCGAGATGGCCAAATGGCCCGTATTCGGGTATATCTACAGCCGGGCCGTCGTCATGGTCGACCGCAGCAGCATGAAGGACCGTTCCCGAAGCGTGCGCGATCTGAAAACGGCTCTAACCATGGGCATGTCCGTTTTTATCTTCCCCGAGGGAACGTTCAACGAGACCGGGCGACCACTCAAAGATTTTTATGACGGTGCGTTTCGTATCGCCATCGAGACCCAGACGCCGCTGCAGCCGATCCTTTTTCTCGATACCTACGACCGGATGCATTATTCGGGTCTTTTTTCGTTGACGCCCGGTCGCACACGCCTGGTGTTCTTGCCTGCGGTGGAGGTAGAGGGGCTGAGGCCGTCGGATGTGGGGCAGCTGAAGGAAAGGGTTTACCGGCAGATGGAGGAGGGGTTATTACATTACAGGGCCAGTTGGATAAAAGATCGGTAAATTTGACGCTTCATGTTTGCGGAAGTTATCATACCACTGGCATTGCCAAAGAATTATACCTGGTCCGTACCGGAGCAGTGGCAGGCTGCCATTCGCGAAGGTTGCCGCGTGGAGGTCGAGCTGCGGAACAAGAAATATGCCGGCATCGTCAAGCGTCTGCATGAAGAAAAACCCGGTGCGTTCGAGCCCAAACCCATCGGCGATCTGCTCGACAGCGACCCGATCGTGCATCCCGCCCAGCTGCGGCTATGGGAATGGATCGCGGGCTATTATCTGTGCAGCGAAGGGGAGGTCATGGCGGCCGCTTTGCCCGCGCATTTCAAGCTGAGCAGTGAAACGATCCTGGTCTTCAACCCGGAGGCAGGCGACGATCTCAGCTTCCTGGATAACGACGAATTCGTCGTCGCCGAAGCGCTGCAGATCAAACAGGAGCTGCGGCTCAGCGATGTCCAGCAATTGCTGGACTCTACGCACGTATATCCTCTTATCAAAAGGCTCATCGAAAAAAAGATATGTTTCGTCTGGGAGGCGCTAAAGGATACCTATACCGCCAAAACGGAGAATTTCGTCATTCTGAACCCCGCATACGGCAGTGAGGAAAAACTGGCCGATCTGCTCAACAACTGGGGACGCGCGCCCAAACAACTGGAACTACTGCTGGCCTGGCTCCATCTCTCCAAAACAGAAGGCGATGTGACCCGCGCTCAGCTGCTTAAAAAATCCGGAGCCTCCGACGCCCAATTGAAAGGGTTGGTGGACAAGGACATCCTGAGGATCGAAAAACGAACGATAGCCCGAATCCGGCAGCTGCCACGGGATATCCATATCGGATTTGAGCTGACACCAGCACAACAGGTCGCCTACGACCAGACGAATGCCGCATTTGAAAAACGACCGGTTTGTCTCCTGCATGGCGTAACTTCCAGCGGAAAGACGCAGGTCTATATCCGCCAGATAGAGCAGGTGATCCGGCAGGGTAAACAGGTCCTCTACCTGTTGCCGGAGATCGCGCTGACGTCGCAGATCATCCGCCGTCTGCAACAACATTTCGGCGGATATATCGGCATCTATCACTCCAAATTCAGCCAGAACGAAAGACTCGAGATCTGGAACAAGATCAGAAAAGGCGAGATAAAAGTGGTCCTGGGGGCGCGCTCGGCGCTTTTCCTGCCTTTTGACGGGTTAGGGCTCATTGTCGTCGATGAAGAACACGACGCTTCCTATAAGCAGCAGGAACCCGCACCGAGATACCATGCGCGCGACGCGGCGATCTATTATGCCTCTTTGTTCGGGGCGCGAGTACTGCTGGGAAGCGCGACGCCTTCCGTGGAATCCTATTTCAATGCCTGCTCGGGCAAATATGGGCTCGTGGCGCTGATGGAACGGTTCGGCCAGGTGAGGCTGCCGGAAATATCGATCGTGGATATGAAAACGTTACGGGCTGCCATGAAGGGAGAGAAGGAATTCGGAGGCGCCCGCGACAATGGCAAACCCATCCTAAGCCCGTCGCTGCATGCCGCCATCGAACAAACGCTGGCGGCGAACAAACAGGTGATCCTTTTTCAGAACCGCCGGGGATATTCCCCCTACCAGGTCTGTGAGGTCTGCGGCTGGATACCGCAATGCCGGAATTGCGATGTGTCCCTGAATTTTCACAAGCTGACCAACAAGCTGCATTGCCATTATTGCGGGACGGTATATCCGCCGCTGCAGACCTGCGCGGCCTGTGGCAACCATCATTTTGTGCAGCGAAACTTCGGGACGGAGCGGATCGAGGAATACCTGGACGAAGTCTTCCCCGACGCCCGCATCGCAAGGATGGACATCGACAGCGTTCGCGGCAAGACCGCCCACGATACCCTTATCCAGCAATTCGAACAGCGGCGGATCGATATCCTGGTCGGGACACAGATGGTGGTGAAGGGTCTGGATTTCGAACATGTCGGGCTGGTAGGCATCCTGGATGCCGACAGCATCCTGTCATTCGCCGATTACCGGGTGAACGAGCGGGCCTTTCAGTTGATGGAGCAGGTCAGCGGTCGCGCGGGGCGAAAGGATGGTGAAGGTTTCGTTCTCATCCAGGTGGCCAATACCCTGCATCCGGTGCTGGGTTATGTACGCGCGCATGATTTCGGTCTGTTCTATCAGCACGAGATCGAGATGCGTCGTGAATTCCATTATCCGCCCTATAGCCGCGTCATTCGTGTGACCTTCCGGCATAAGAACAGGGATATCGTTCGAGAGGCCGCGCAGTTTTTCGCGGGGGGACTGAAAAAGGACTTCGGCGCCTGGCTTGTCGGGCCGGCCGAGCCGGTGGTGGCACGCGTCCGCAATCAATATCTCTATGAGCTGCTGCTCAAGCTGCCGAAGGACGGACAGACCATCGCGTTCGCCAAAACTGTGATACAGCAACAGACGGCGATCGTCCAGAACGCGCGCCATTGGAAAAGCGTGGTGATCCTGCCGGACGTCGATGCGTTGTGAGTCGCGGCCGCCGCCGGCCGGCCGTGGCCGCAAGGGTTCAGCTCTTTTGCAATATCAGCGACACCTTACTGAAATCCGCGGCCGCATTGATCACTTTCTTGAATTCCTCATATTGTGAAATGGGATAGGAGGTCCGCCGGTATTGTTCGAGAATATGGACCGTGAGCGTCCTGCCGTCCAGCTTATAGTCCGAGGCGAAGCCCATCGTGACCACGTCGCCTTCTTTGTATTCATGTCTGATAACAAGGTCCCCCGGATTGCGGATGGTATAGCCATCGGGTATGATGAAGGTGATGAATCTTTCCTCCGTTTGGGGATAGGCCACCTGGACAGGGAACTGTCTGGGTTTTTCCTGGTACATTTCGACCTGTGAGCCGATGATCTCGCCGATCTTGACGAGCAGCTTGTTCCCCGCGTTTTCGAGCAACCCATCGGATTTTACCGTTGCCTGGACGATCAGCGGTTTGTTATCGCTGTAGCTCTCGAAGGCGGCGTTCTCGATCTTCGAAGAAACGATCCTTTCGGAGTTGGTCGCGGATTTCACGAGGTCCTTGAGCAGCTCGTGCTGCTGGTCGGGGGTGCCCAGGGTGAAGGCCGCGCGGTATCCCGAAGCGCCATAACCGCCGAAACTGTGCTTCAGATCGATGAGCAGGCTATCGAGCCCCTTGTCAAATTGAATGGAAGCGTCGATCCGGGTGAAGCTTTGACTAAAGTCTTCGAGCGGCACCGGTTTGACAAGGGCTATCGCGGTCGTATAGTTGCCGATGGTCGTGGTCTGACAATATAAGGCGTCCTCCGCCCCCCAGTAAGGGTTGATCCAGGGATAGCGCATCTGGAGCAGGGTAGGAGCGAGGAATTTTTTGGTGGACGGAAAGTAGAAGACGAGGTCGCTGGCATTGTTCCAGTTCTCGAACGACTTGTCGATCGACTTCTCGCTCCGATCGCAGGTGAGCACGATCTGGTGCTCGATCCCCAACTTATTGAATATGGCCGCATAGAGCCGGATGATCCCCCGATGGGTGGCGATCTTGTTCTTGATGATCCACTCCAGGTTCCCGGCGTCGCGCGTTTCGATGTCTTCGCGGGTGGTCACATTCTTCTTCAGGAAATTTTCGACGGCGACGATCTTCTGTCGGTCGTCCGTCAATTTATCCCAGCCGTTGTCTTTGATAAAGTTTCCTACCCGGCTGAGCTCCTTTTCGGTATTGGTCTCATAGCCTTCATGGATGCGTTGTGCCAGCAGGTTCCAGGTGTTCAGCCGGACGTGTTCGTTGCCACCGGCGGTATTGTAGGAAAGACGGTATTCCAATCGCTGGAGATTGGCTTCATAAGCCGCATATTTTTCCTCATCCGCACCCGGGATGTTCCCGAGCCGGGTGGAGAAGGTCCGGGTTTTGCCGTCGCTCGTGTCGCCGACGGTGAGCGCACAGTTGTAGCCTTTCATCTGAAAGACCAGCCTGTCGGGACACAGGATATCCACCTCGGCATCGACAATGGGGAACTTGCCCTGCAGGGATTCATGACCGAAGAAATCCGCTTCGCGTTTCAGTGTATAGAAATATTCGATCTCCGCGCCTTTTTCAAGGCCTTCCATGGCGAATATCTTATACTTACTGCCATCTTCTTCCTGGACGTCTTTCATGTCCTCTTTCCGGATCTCTTTTACCGATCCGTTCGGGAGGATGGTCCGCGCACGCATGGCAATGATATCGGCCGGATCATTGTACCCGAGATATATCTTATTGAACGACTCGATGCCATTGTCGTCCATGACGCGGATGATCTTATGGAGAGTCCGGTATTCGCCGATCTCGTCCTTGGGCTGGTCGATATATTCGATCCTCCGTTTGTCGGAAAGGATGATAGCGGATTCTTTACTATAACGGGCGTCCAGCTTATGAAGAACAGGATTTGCGACCCAGTCCTCATGAACGATGTTCTGCGAGCTTGCTGGCGGGGTCAGCAGCAATAACGGGAGGGCGAGTAAAAAGTTTCTCATGATTTCTTTTGTAAACTGATGGTTTCGCGGTATAGCGGGAATAGGTTTTCCAGCACTTTGTTCCAGTCGGCGAATTGATCGGGTTGCAGCATCAGGTGGTCGTTGTCGAACTCCTGAGTGAAGACCAGCTGCTTCCCTTTCTTTTCATAGGTCATTTTGAAGCCCCAGATGGCATTCCGATACGTCTTTCCCGCAGGCAGATAGCTGACGTCGTATCCATCGGGAATATTGAGCACGACGACATATTTCCGGCGGTTGAGAAAATGCATTTCGATCGGCATTTTCCGTTTGGGGTAGTCGATCTCCTCGTGTTCATAGAGTTTGAAGAGATTCATGTTGATGAACCATTCGTCGCCGAGGTGTTTGGCATAGCCCTGCAGGGTGAAGTTGGCCTTGAGGTGGCTATGCGCCCTGTCGTTAAAGGCGCCGATGTCGAAGGAATCCACATGGAATTTATCAGAGCCTCTTTTAAACCGGGCCCTCATGGC
>DASYSV010000036.1:0-24570 GCA_036010185.1 Puia sp. | reverse complement strand
TCAACACCTTCGCCATCGTCGACCCGATCTCCGCCGGCGTCTGCACGACCGTGATCCCGCATTCGGCCATGATCTTCATCTTCGCGGCGGCAGTATCATCCGCACCGCCGATGATCGCACCGGCATGACCCATACGACGTCCGGGAGGCGCCGTCTGCCCGGCGATAAATCCCACCACCGGCTTCCGGTTATTCTGAGAGATCCAACGGGCCGCTTCTGCCTCCATGCTCCCTCCGATCTCACCGATCATGACAATACCTTCGGTTCCGGGGTCATTCATCAGTAGTTCGACCGCCTCTTTGGTCGGCGTGCCGATGATGGGGTCGCCGCCGATGCCTACCGCGGTGGAGATACCGAGACCGGCCTTCGCCACCTGGTCCGCAGCCTCATAGGTCAGGGTGCCCGATTTACTGACGATGCCGATCTTTCCGGTCTTGAAAACGAAACCGGGCATGATGCCAACCTTACATTCTCCCGCGGTGATGACCCCGGGACAATTGGGACCGATCAGACGCGTATTCTTCCCGAGCAGATAATTCTTTGCCTTCACCATATCCTGTACCGGGATGCCTTCCGTGATACAGATGACCAGTCCGATACCGGCTTCTGCCGCCTCCATGATCGCGTCGGCAGCGAATGCGGGGGGTACGAATATGATGGAAACGTCGGCGCCGGTGGCCTTTACGGCCGCCTCCACCGTATTGAAGACCGGCCGCTCGATATGCGTGGAGCCACCCTTGCCGGGGGTAACGCCACCTACCACCTGCGTGCCGTAATCGATCATTTGTGTTGCGTGAAATGTCCCTTCCGTTCCTGTAAAGCCTTGTACGATGATTTTAGAATGCTTGTTAACTAAGATTGACATGACAATTGAAAATTTATTTTAATAACTCATCCATGTTCCGGTCGTTATCGATCTTTCCCCTGACCTCCAGCATCCGCATATCCTTGGCGTCACGCAGGAATTCCGACGCAAAAATAAAGTCATTTAGCAACTTATTCTTGCTAAATATGATCTCCTTGTTGGTTCCTTCCCACTCCTTGACCCCCTGGTGCATATACATGATATGGTCCCCGACCTCCATGACACTGTTCATGTCATGGGTGTTGACCACGGTGGTGATGTTATATTCGAGCGTGATCTCTTTGATCAGCTTGTCGATCAGGAGACTGGTCTGCGGGTCCAGGCCGCTGTTGGGTTCGTCGCAGAACAGGTATTTAGGGTTGAGCACGATCGCCCGCGCGATGCCCACCCTTTTTTTCATCCCACCCGAGATCTCGGCGGGGAATTTCTTATTGGCGCCCTGCAGGTTCACCCTGTCGAGTACCTCGTTCACGCGTCGCAACTTTTCGGCAAAAGTATTTTTGGTGAACATGTCCAGCGGGAACATGATGTTCTGCTCTACGGTCATGCTGTCGAACAAGGCGGAACCCTGGAACAACATCCCGATGCTTTGCCGAAGCTCCTTCCGCCCCTCTTCATTCATCTCGGAGAAGTTTTGGCCGTCGTAAATGATCTCGCCGCTGTCCGGCTCCATCAGCCCGACCAGGCATTTCATCATGACGGTCTTGCCGCTGCCGCTGGTGCCGATGATGAGATTGCATTTGCCGGTCTTAAAGACGGTGCTCACATCATTGATGACGGACTTCTCACCGAACCCTTTCTTGATATTTTTGATCTCGATCATTTTCTTCTTTGTTATCGGCGGTATCGCCCTGGTTGAGCATCGTTGCGACGCTCCGTTCAACAGCAGCGCCCTATTGGACTTTGATCCTCATTCTCAGTCTCCGCTCGGCATTGGCCGTCTTCGCCGGCCTCCGCGGGGCTAATGATTTTTTATCTTCTTTCGGCTGGCCGATCGCGACCTTTCCATCTTAGAGCAAAAGTGCCGAAAGAAGATAGTCTGCAAACAAAACCAAAATACAACTCACCACCACCGATCTCGTGCTGGCCCGTCCGATCTCCAGCGCCCCGCCGGAAACGTTATATCCGTAATAAGCCGGTATGCTGGAGATGATGAACGCAAAGGTATACGCCTTTGCCATGGCGAAAAAAACATTATAAGGTTTGAAATACTGGTGAAGACCCTTGTCGAACATTTCCTTCGACAGGATGCCCGTTAGTGTGCCCGCCAGCCTTCCGCCCCAGATGCCCAGCACTGCCGACAGCACGACCAGCATGGGGATCACCATGATCGCGGCCAGTAATTTGGGCAGGATGAGATAGGTCTTGGTATTGATGCCCATGATCTCCAGCGCATCGATCTGCTCGGAGACACGCATATTCCCCAGCTCGCTCGCGATCTTGCTTCCCACGACTCCCGCCAGCACGATGCACACCAGCGTCGGCGAGAATTCCAGGATGACCGTATCGCGTACGATCTGTGCGATGGTCGACAAGGGTATCAGCGGACTGACCAGCTGATAGGCCGTCTGCAAGGTGGAAACCGCACCCATGAACATGGAGATGATGGCGACGATACCCAGACTGCCGATCCCGATCTCGGAACACTGATGCATGAATTCTTTCCAATACATCTTGCCGTTCTCCGGCTTGGTGAACATGCCCTTTAGTGTAAGCAGATAACTCCCGAATTCAGTAAAAAAATTCATGCGGTATATATTAGTTTCTGGTACGCTTCCACCATGGCGCCTTTTTCGCCTCTTCGTCCGTCGCATTGTTCTTGCATTTAATCTGTGCATCCACAATGGCTACCAGAGCCATATTATAGATCTGCCGGACCGTACTTCCCAGCTGAAGGACATGCACAGGTTTCTTCAGACCAAGCAATATGGGGCCGATGGCGTCGGCGCCGCCTACTTCTTTAAGCAGATTGTAGGCGATGTTGCCTGCGGCGAGATTGGGGAAGACGAGCGTATTTACCTCCTGGTCGACCAGCTCGCTGAACGGGTAGTTCTCGCGGAGGATGTCATTGTTCAACGCCACGCTGGCCTGCATTTCGCCATCGACGATCAGCTGCGGGTTCTTCCGTTTGACGATCTCCCGTGCATCCGCTACCAGTTTGGCCTCGGGTGACGTGCTGGTGCCGAAATTGGAATAGCTGAGCATCGCGACCCGCGGGGTCAGGTTGAAATTTTGTACTTCGCGGGCGACCAACAGGGTGATATCCGCCAGCTCTTCCGTCGTCGGATTGAAATTTACCGTCGTATCGGCGAGGAACAACGGGCCCCGTTTGGTCAGCAACAGGTACATCCCGGCGATCTTGTTGACCCCTTCCTCCGTGCCGATGGCCTGTAAGGCGGGCTTGATCGTGTCAGGGTAGTTCTTGGTCAGACCGGAGATCATGGCATCCGCCTCACCCGTCTCGACCATCATGCATCCAAAATAATTTCTGTTGCGCATGGTCTTGTAGGCTTCATATTTATTGAAGCCGCGTCGCTGGCGTTTTTGGAAGAACAGCTCGCCGAACTTTTTGCGCTGTTCCTCATATTCGTCGTTGTAAGGATTGATGACGGGCATGCCTTCCAGGTCGATCTGGTTCATCGATGCGATATGACGTATTTTCCGCTCGTCGCCCAGCAACATGGGGAAGGCGACCCCTTCGTCATACAGCAGTTGCGCCACCTTTAGGATCTTGATGTTATCCGCCTCCGCGAAGACCACCCGTTTGGGATTCAGCCGCGCCTTGCTGCTCATGACGCGCATGAGCTGGTTATCAAGGCCGAGACGACGGTTCAGCTCGATGGTATAAGCCTCCCAGTTGTCGATCTGGTGTTGCGCTACGCCGCTCTCGATGGCCGCGCGCGCCACGGCCGGGGCTACGGTCGACAAAAGCCGCGGGTCCAAAGGTTTGGGGATGATATAGGTGGCGCTGAATGAGAGGTTCTTTTCATTGTAAGCCATGTTTACGATGTCCGGCACGGGGGTCTTGGCCAGATCCGCCAGGGCCTTTACCGCGGCAAGCTTCATGGCCTCATTGATCTGCGTGGCGCGAACATCGAGGGCGCCGCGGAAGATGAAGGGGAACCCGAGTACATTGTTCACCTGGTTGGGATAATCGCTGCGCCCCGTGGCCATGATGATATCTTCGCGCGATGCGGTCGCGATGTCATAGGCTATTTCCGGATCGGGATTGGCCATGGCGAATACGATGGGTTTGCGCGCCATGCTTTTGACCATCTCGGCCGTCACGACATTGCCGACGCTGAGACCGACGAAGACATCTGCGTCCTTTAAGGCCTTGTCGAGGGTCAGATCGGCCTTTTTTACTGCAAAAACCTTTTTATCCTCGTCGAGATCCGGCCGGTCCTCGTGGAGAACGCCGTCCTTATCGAAAAGGGTGAAATTCTCGGGTTTGGCGCCCAGGGCGACATACAACTTGACGCAGGCCATGGCGGCGGCTCCGGCACCGTTGATGACGAAACGCACTTTATCGATCTTCTTTTTCTGGAGCTCGAGCGCATTCAGGAGGGCGGCGCTGCTGATGATGGCCGTCCCGTGCTGGTCGTCATGCATCACCGGTATCTTCAATTGCTCGCGAAGGGACCGCTCGATATAGAAACATTCCGGGGCTTTGATGTCTTCCAGGTTGATGCCCCCAAAGGTGGGTTCCAATGCTTTGACAATCTGTACAAAACGTTCGGGGTCTTTTTCATTGATCTCGATGTCGAAGACGTCGATGTCGGCAAAGATCTTAAATAGCACCCCCTTGCCTTCCATGACGGGTTTGGAGGCCTCCGGCCCGATATCACCAAGACCCAAAACAGCCGTCCCGTTGCTGATGACGGCCACCAGGTTGCCCTTGGCGGTATATTTATAGACTTCCTCGACGTTCTTATGGATCTCCTTGCAGGGTTCCGCAACACCGGGTGAATAGGCCAGGGACAGATCGCGCTGTGTTTTTGCCTCCTTGGTCGGAATGACTTCGATCTTGCCGGGTCTTCCTTTGGAATGGTATTCGAGCGCCTGCTCCTTGCGGAGCTGTTTTTTCTGCGTCATTATCGGTGCAAAATACGAAAATGGCTGGTAATCATTGTTCGAACCGAATATTCGCTCCAAGCCAGGCCATCATGCCCGCTCCAATCTCTATGGCGGATTCATCGATGTCGAAGGTGGGTGTATGTACCCCGGAGGTGATCCCTTTAGCGACATTCATTACGCCGAGGCGGTAGAAGCAGCCCGGGACCAGGCGTGTATAATAGCCAAAATCCTCGGCGCCCATGCGGACTTCGGTTTCCAGCACATGATCCGCCCCCATGTATTCGCGTGCTGCCGTCCTTGCCACGCGGTCCAGCGCTTCATTATTATAGACCATCGGGTAACCCACGTCGATATGCAGATCGATCTCTGCTCCCATGCTATGGACCAGCTGGGTAGCCAGCTGCCGGATCAGCTCGTGGGCGCGGAAACGCCACTCCTCATCCATGGCCCGGAAGGTACCCATCAGCTTCACCTCGCTGGGGATGACATTGGTCGTATGCCCTCCCTGGAAAGAGGTGATCGATAATACGGAGGGGGACAGAGGATTTCGATTCCGGCTAATGATCTGTTGCAGGGCAACGACCAGCTGGGAGGCGACTAAAATGGTGTCTACCGTCTGGTGTGGGGCAGCGGCGTGCCCTCCTTTACCCTTAATGGTGATATACAGCTCGTCGGCGCTGGCCATGACCATTCCGCCCCGAAAGCTGAGCTTTCCGGTTTCCAGACCCGGATGCACATGCAATCCGAAAATGGCCTGGGGCTCGGGGTCTTTCAATACCCCTTCCTTGATCAAGAGGCTGGCGCCACCCGGATTTTTTTCCTCGCCAGGCTGGAAGATGAGTTTTATGGTTCCCTCCCAATCGCCCTTCAGGTCGTTTAGGATCCGGGCCGCGCCGAGGAGCACTGTCGTATGCACGTCATGCCCGCAGGCATGCATGACACCTTCATTCTTGCTACGATATTCGACCTTATTTTCCTCCCGGATCGGCAGGGCATCCATATCGGCCCTCAGTGCGATCACCCGGCTCTTTGGATTACGTCCTTCCAGCAACCCCACCACACCCGTACCAGCCATAATCCGAAACGGTATTCCGAGAACCTCCAATTGCCGCTGCACAAACGCCGAAGTCTCATATTCTTTGTAAGACAATTCGGGATGCGCATGCAGGTGATGCCGGATGGCGATGAGGTCGGGGGAATATATTTTGGCCAGCTGCCGGATCGTGTCTTTCAGCATGATAGTGCGCTTTCGTTAGCGATTGTTCGTCGAATCCATTTTCTGAACGTCGGATAGCTTCACCTCTATGATATCGCGTATCACGTATAAGCCGCTGGGAAAAAGCCTCGATAACTGCTGCATTGCCGCATTGGCTTCGTCCTCGGTCTTGAAATCGCCCACCCTCAACTTGTAGTTAGGCGCCTGATAAATGAGATAGGGCCTCCAATCGGGAAACTGCTCATAGACCTTGATCTTCGCCGCATTCACCTTATTGCGGTCGGGCGTATTGATCACCTGTATCCGGAATCCCGGGACATGCCGGCGGGCTTCCAGGGTGGTCGCCTCGTTGATGGAAATTTGTTTTTTTATCAGCTGGTCGACACGCGGATCGACCGTTACGTTGACGCCGCCGGAATCCGTTTGAGCCGCTGCACGACCCGCGACTAACAGTAATACAATTAAGCTCTTATACATAAGATTTTATTAGTGTTACGCCGGAGCTGGTACCAAGCCGCGACGCCCCTGCTTCTATAAATTGTTGCGCCAGCGCGGCCGTCCGGATCCCTCCCGAAGCCTTGATCTGCACGGACGCCGGAAGTTGCGCCCGCATAAGCCTCACCGCCCCGAGGGTCGCACCCTGCTCCGCATAGCCGGTGGAAGTCTTTACAAAATCCACGCCCATTCCTCCATAGATCTCGCAACACCGGACGATCTCGGCTTCGGTAAGCACGCCGCTTTCGATGATCACCTTCAACAGCCGCCCTTCGGTATGGATAGGCTCCATAAGGAGACGCATTTCGGTTTCCAGGTAGCCCCAGTCCCCATCCTTCAGCGCAGTCAGGTTGATGACCACGTCCAGCTCATCGGCCCCATCCGATAAAGCCTGCTCTATCTCCGCGAGTTTGGCCCTCGTAAACGAGTAACCGAAGGGAAATCCGATGACCGTCGCTACCCTGACACCGGCCTGCCGGGCCAAACGCACGAAAGACGGCGGAACACAAGCTGCAGCAAACCCATACTCGCGCGTTTCCTGACATATTTTATTAATGTCAATATGTGTGGTGGTCGGTTTTAATATGGTGTGATCGATATAATGCGCCAGCTCACTCACCGATAGATTGTTTGCTTTTTACCGATAATAAAATATTCGAACTTTAAAATTACTCCATTTAAGTATATTAGGGACTATTATTTCATCCGGCTAAAACTAACAAACATGAGAAACGCTCGCCACCGACCGAGGGGCACGATCCTTTACCTCTCAACCGCACTACTCTTCCTCACGCTGTTCACATCCGCGCAATCCACCTTTCCGGTCAATGGGGTTGCCGATCCCAGGGTAGGTTGTTATGCCTTCACCCATGCCACCCTGGTGAAGGATGAGGGCAACACGATCAGCGACGGCACGCTTATCATCCGCGACGGGACGATCGTTGGCGCAGGCACGGGTCTCACGCCGCCGAAGGATGCAGTGGTCGTCGATTGCAGCGGGAAATATATTTATCCTTCCTTTATCGACTTGTACAGCGACTATGGTATCGCCGAACCGGAGGTTCCGGGACGTGGTGGTCGGGGCGCCGCATTCGATCCGGCAGCCTTTTTCAGACAGCCGGCCCAGATCGGGTCCGCTACAAAGGGTGCATACAACTGGAATCAGGCCGTACGCCCCGAGACGGACGCTTCGCACATCTTCGTTGTCAATGAAACAGCGGCCAAACCGCTTCGCGATATCGGCTTCGGCACCGTTCTTACACAAAAGAAGGACGGTATCGTCAGGGGTACCGGCGTCGTGGTGACGCTGGGCAATCAAAACGAGAACCTCGTCATCGTTAAACAACGCGCTTCCGCCAATTACTCGCTGAATAAAGGAACATCGACGCAGAGCTATCCTTCTTCCTTAATGGGTTCCATCGCGTTGCTCCGTCAGACCTATCTCGATGCGTCCTGGTATAAGAATCAGAACTATCATGAAGGAACCAATCTCAGCCTTCAGGCCTTCAATGACGAACAGACGCTGCCACAGATATTCGACGGCGACGACAAATGGGGCGATCTCCATGGCGACCGTATCGGCGATGAGTTCGGCGTACAATATATCATTAAAGCCGGCGAGAATGAATATCAGCGGATGCACGAGATTGCTGCGACGAAGGCGGCTTATATCGTCCCCGTGAACTTCCCGCAGGCTATGGACGTGGAGGATCCGGACGCAGCCCGATTTGTGTCCCTCGCGGATATGAAACATTGGGAGCTGGCGCCGACCAATCCCGGCGCATTCGAAAAGGCAGGCATTACGTTCTGTCTGACGGCCTCCGATCTGCGCGATCCGCGGCAGTTCTTTACCAATCTCCGGAAGGCCTTCGACAACGGGTTGTCGGAAGCCCGCGCGCTCGAAGCGCTGACGAAGACGCCGGCGACGCTGATCGGCATCTATGATAAGGTGGGTTCGCTGGATGCAGGCAAGCTGGCGAATTTCCTGATCACCAATGGTCCGATATTTTCCGAAAAGACAAGCATCGTCGAAAACTGGGTACAGGGAAGGAAATATGGGGTGAAAGAAGAGGCATGGAAGGACGTCAGAGGGCAGTACAATCTCGTTATCACTTCGCCTTCGGGCGCATCGTCGACCTATGTGCTCGATGTCAAATCGCCGACTTCGGCATCCGTCATCGGCAAAGATACCCTGTCGGGAAAGTTTAGCTTCGACGGCAAGCTGGTCGCATTGACATTCGGTGGGGCTACCGGCGCCACACCGGCTCCCCGAACTCCCGGCGAAGCTGCTCCCAGGGGCAGAAGCTTTGGCGGCGGTCGTCCCGGAGCCGCAACCCATCTCACGGGCACGCTCAATGGCGATATTTTCAACGGTAACGGCGTCGATTCCGCCGGAGGACTGGTCGTCTGGACGGCCTCCTTTACAAGGGCGCTGGCGCCCGATTCCGGCAGCACACCCCGTCGTCGCCAGCAACGCCTCGGCAAGGTGCTCTATCCCTTCGACGGCTATGGCTGGGATAGCCTGCCTACGGCGCATGACCTGCTGATCCGCAATGCTACCGTATGGACCAATGAAAAAGAAGGACGTCTGGCGAATACCGATGTGCTGGTCAAAAATGGCAAGATAGCTAAGATAGGCAAGGACTTATCAGCCGGTGACGCACAGGTCATCGACGGCAGCGGCAAATGGCTGGCTCCGGGTATCATCGACGAACACTCGCATATCGCAGCTTTCTCCATCAATGAAGGCGCGCAATCGGTAACGTCTGAAGTCCGCATCGCCGATAACCTTAACCCCGAGGACATCAGTATCTATCGTTGTCTGGCCGGTGGCGTTACGAGCATGCATATCCTCCACGGGTCGGCCAATACCATCGGCGGTCAGACCCAGCTGATCAAATTGCGCTGGGGCGCCAACGATACGGCGCTCAAGTTCCGTAATTGGGACCCCTTCATCAAGTTCGCCCTCGGAGAAAACGTAAAAAGGACCACCTCCACCAATAACAACCGCTTCCCCGACACCCGGATGGGCGTGGAAGAGGTGCTCATGGACGCATTTACCCGCGCCCGCGATTATGAGAAGGCACGCAAGGCGGCTCCCGGTGCAACGCGCCGCGACCTCGAGCTGGACGCGCTGGTCGAGATACTCAACCACAAAAGGTTCATTACCTGTCACTCCTATGTACAAAGCGAGATCACGGCGCTGATGCGCGTCGCCGATAAATTCGGCTTCACCGTCAATACGTTCACGCACATCCTCGAAGGATACAAAGTCGCCGACAAGATGAAGGCGCACGGCAGCAATGCTTCCACCTTCTCCGACTGGTGGGCCTACAAGATGGAGGTCCAGGACGCCATCGCCTACAACGCGGCGATCATGACGAAAGAAGGTCTCAATGTTTGTATCAATTCCGACGACGCCGAACAGGCCCGCCGGCTCAACCAGGAGGCCGCCAAAAGCGTAAAATACGGTGGCCTTTCGGAGGAAGAGGCGTTCAAAATGGTGACCCTCAATCCCGCCAAAGCCCTGCACGTCGCCGATCGCGTCGGTAGCATCAGGGAAGGGAAGGATGCAGACCTGGTCCTGTGGAGTGATAACCCCTTGAGTATTTATGCAAGGGCTGAGAAGACTATCGTGGATGGGATCGTTTATTACGATGTTGACCACGACGCCCGGATGCGGAAATATATCGCAACGGAGCGCAACAGGCTCGTTCAAAAGCTGGTTGCTGAGAAAAGGACCGGAACGCCGATGGCGCAGGCCATGCCAAGCTATCGCGTCGAGCTTAGCTGCGGCGATCACGACCATCATGACGGGTTATTAACTATCGACGTCAGCGATGGCGACGATGATACCAACGGAACCAACTAAAAACAGCACAAATGAAACTATCATATAAATTACTTTTTTGCACGCTCCTGTCCGCCGCAACTGCGATGGCGCAGGACGATGTATACCCGGCGAAGCCTTATGCCGGGAAACTGATCATCACTGGCGGGACGATCCATGTCGGTAACGGCCAGGTCATCGAAGACGGCACCATCGTCGTTGAAAAAGGAAAGATCGTCAGCGTTGGCGCTCAGGCTCCTCCGAATACCGAAGGCGCGAAGGTCGTAGACGCCAAAGGCAAACAGATCTATCCGGGGCTGATATTGCCCGTGACCGACCTGGGTCTGAAGGAAATAGGCAACGGGGTGCGCGGATCGAACGACTATCTTGAGCTGGGCGATCTGAACCCGAGCGTCAGGTCTATCGTCGCCTATAACACGGATTCTAAGATCATCGGCACGTTGCGCGCCAATGGCATCCTGCTCGCCGGCGTGACACCCGAAGGAGGTACGATCAGCGGCTCGTCGACGATCGTGCAGCTGGACGCATGGAACTGGGAAGACGCGGCCTATAAGATGGAGAATGCGATCCATGTCAATCTTCCGAGCTTCATGAATCGTCCCCGCCGATTTGGCGGTGGTGGCGGAGGTCGTTTTGCCTTCGGGCAGCAGGCCGGTGATCCGACCAAAGAGGCTCTGGCGAAGATCGACGAGCTGAAGGCCTTTTTTAGCGAAGCGAAAGCCTATGCGGCCGAGCCCGGGCATAAGGAGACCAATCTGAAATTCGAGGCGGTGAAAGGTTTGTTCAACCATACCCAGAAGCTGTTCGTACATGGCGACCAGGTCCGGCAGATGCTGGTAGCCATCGATTTTGCAAAGGAGTTCGGTATGGACGTGACGATCGTGGGTGGAAGCGAGAGCTTCCTGATCGCCGATCTGCTGAAGAAGAACAATATCTCGGTGATCCTGCAACAGCTGCATGCACTGCCGACTACGGAGGACGATGATGTCGACCAGCCTTTCAAAACGCCGGCCGTATTGCAAAAAGCCGGTGTCCTGTTCTCCCTGAATGACAATCATGAAGAATCCAGGTATCGCAACCTGGCGTTCAATGCGGGTACTGCCGCCGCCTATGGTCTGACCAAAGAGCAGGCCTTGCAGGCCATTACCCTCAATACCGCGAAGATTTGCGGGATCGATGACCGCACGGGTAGTCTGGAGCCGGGTAAGGATGCAAATATCGTCATCAGCGGCGGGGACATCCTTGACATGAGGACGAGTCTGATCGAACATTGCTTCATCCAGGGGCGCGAAGTCAGCCTCGAGAACAAACAGACGCAGCTGTATCATCGGTATATGACGAAATATGGGTTAGAATAATAATAAAATCATGGTCTATGGGGCCCCCGCAAAGCGGGGGCCCTTATCTTTATTCTATGAAACTCCCAATTCTTGCCTCAGCGGTGCTGTTTTGCTGCCAGCTGAACGCCCAGCGCACACAGCTTCCCAATGGCTGGTTCCTCACGCCCGCCGGTACGGGTCTTCCGCTCAGCACCGATCTCCCGCTGAATATCGCGCTCTCTCCCGACGGGGTCCACGCCGTCGTCACCAATAATGGCGACGGCCCCCAGGCCATCGATCTGATAGATCTGCGGACCCGGCGTGTGACGGCATCCGTGCCGATGAACAGGGCATGGCTCGGGCTGGCCTTCGCAAGGCGTCATCCCTGGCTCTATGCGTCGGGAGGAAATGACAATACGATCATCCGATTTACCCTCAGCGGCGATACCCTTGTCAGGCCCGATACCCTGGTATTGGGCAAACCCTGGCCGGCCGCTAATATCAGCCCCGCCGGTCTCTGTCTCGACGAAACACGTGACCGCCTCTACGTCGTCACCAAAGAGAATGACGCCCTATATGTCTTCGATACAAGAACGAAGAGGCTTCTGATGCGGACCCCGCTCGGCGCCGAGGCTTATACCTGTGTGTTATCGCCCACCGGGAAGGAATTGTATATCGCCGCCTGGGGCGCGCGCCGTATCTGGATCTATGATACCAAACAGGACAGGTTGCGGGATTCGGTGGCGACGGAGGATCATCCTACGGATATGACGCTCGATCGGCACGGCCGGATGCTGTATGTAGCCAACGCCAACTCGAATTCCGTATCGGTCATCGATGTCGCGCACCGGCGCGTGCTCGAGACTTTGCATACGGCATTATCTCCCGAAGCCCCCATCGGTAGCACCACCAATAGCGTGGCGCTGGATGCCCAAGATCATACGCTGTATATCGCCAACGCCGACAACAATTATCTCGCCGTCTTCGATGTTTCCGAGCCGGGCCATAGCCGGTCACTGGGTTTTATTCCGGTGGGATGGTATCCCACCTGTGTCCGGATGTCGGCGGGGACGCTGCTGGTCGCCAATGGGAAGGGTTTTACGTCGATGCCCGATCCGTATGGGCCGAGCCCGCTGGAACACGGCGACGCCTTCAAAAAATCGCATGGACATGACGAGCAGTATATCGGAAACATGTTCAAGGGCACGCTGTCGGCGATACCCACCCCTTCGGCGGCCGAACTGTCCGCCTATACACAACAGGTGTATGCGAATTCATTATATACGCGTACCCGCGAGCAGACCGCGCCGGGCCAGGAACACAACCCGATCCCGCGAAGCGCCGGCGAGCCATCCCCGATCAGATACGTCTTTTATGTACTGAAGGAGAACAGGACCTATGACCAGGTATTGGGGGACGACCCGCGCGGTAATGGAGACACCAGCCTGGTGCTTTTCGGGAAGACGATCACGCCGAATGCCCATGCCATCGTCGAAGACTTCGTCCTGCTGGATAATTTCTATGTCGATGCCGAGGTCAGCGCGGACGGTCACAATTGGTCGATGGCGGGATATGCGACGGATTTTACGGAAAAGACCTGGCCCACGAATTACAGCGGCAGGGGCGGGGACTATGATTTCGATGGCCACCGGGCCGTGGCCAATCCAACCAATGGGTTCATCTGGGACTATTGCGCCCGTGCAGGCGTGAGCTTTCGTAATTACGGCGAGTTCATGGACGACGGGCATCCGACATTGCCGGTGCTGAAGATCCCCGCCAACTATTGCTTTAAATATCCGGGCTGGAACCTGGATATTCAGGATATCTACCGGGAATCCGTATTCGAACATGATTTCGACTCGCTGGTGGCGATCGGCGCTGTCCCGCATTTCAGCACGGTCTATCTGCCCAATGATCATACCAGCGGATTGAACAAGGGATCCTATACGCCGGTGGCCCAGGTGGCAGACAATGACCTTGCGCTTGGCCGGCTGGTGGATCATATTTCGCATAGCCCGATCTGGGGGGAGTCGGCCATCTTCGTGCTCGAAGACGATGCGCAGGACGGTCCCGATCACGTGGATGCACACCGCTCGCCCGCCTATGTCATAAGCCCATGGGTGCGCCGTCACTCCGTCGACCATACGCTGTATTCCACGACCTCGATCCTTCGGACGATGGAGCTGATACTCGGGCTGCCGCCGATGAGCCAGTTCGACGCCGCCTCGACACCACTTTACAGCAGCTTCACCTCCACGCGCGATACGACCCCCTTCCATGCCTTGCCCGCCGGGGTGGATATCAAACTCCGTAACGCCGGAGAGGGCCCGTCCGCGCAAATTTCGCGGCATTTCAATCTCTCCGATCCCGACCGGATCCCCGATAGGCTGATGAATGCGGTGATCTGGCACGCGCTCAAAGGGGAAAACAGCCCCGTCCCCCAACCCCGCCGCGGCGCCTTCGTGCAAGAAAAGGCCCCCGCGAAGCGGGGGCCTTAGGTTTGGTTTCTTATTTCTTCGGATTCAACGCCTGGCTGATCCTTTCCGACACATCCTGCAGGTGATACCTGCTCACCTTATCACCCTCACGCGCAATGGCCGCGCCGATCTCCGTGCGCAACGCCACCAGCTGCGCCCGCGCTATCGAAGGCACATCCGTAAACCGGATGTCGCCCGTGAAGAAGACGAGCCCGCGGGGCAGGTTGCCCAGCGATATCTGCACCGGCGGCTCGGGATTGATCAGCACGCTTAACGCCTGTACATATTGTTTCTGCAGATTGCGGCGATACGGATCGATGGCGGCGCCTGTTGCCAGCTCGCCCCAAACACCTTTTTTCGCATCCGTCAGCAGATCGTCCACGCTATATACGCCGGCGCCATAACGCTGCGTACACACCGCCAGACGATAAAGCCGCGCGGCCGACAACAGGCTCTTCAGCGTATTGGCCTGCACCGTGCTCAGCTGATCTTCCGTACCCGGATTGCTGAACTTATTCACAATATCTTTATTCAACAACCACGTCGGCGTCGCGAACAGCTGTTTGTTCAAAAAGGCGACGGCTTCCTGCTGCGTGGCCTTCGGAGTGGCCTCATAAACATCTCCTGACTGCTCTACACTCTTGAAGGTCTCCTGTACGCCGCCGACGTTCTTCGTCACGTGTCCCATGTACCGGGAGAACTGCCCCACCAGCTGCTGATACATTTCTTCGAGATTGTCATAGCGGTCAGCTTCCTCCTTGCACCATTCAGGCAGATTGGGAAGAATGCGTTTCAGATTTTTGATCCCGTAATCGCTTGCCTTCATCGCATTGTCGCCGAGGTCTTCGGTCTGGGCGCGGGGATCGAAATTCTGGCCCTCTCCCCCGAACCATAGCCGCGGATTGGAGCCGAGACTGTCGATGATCAGCTTGTTGAGGATCTTTTTGTCCTCTTCCTCGCTGCGGGTGTCCGCGATCGGACCATAACCCCATTGGATGGCCCATTTGTCATAGGCGCCTATGCGGGGATACAAACCTTTTTCGGTGATATTGTCTTCCGGCTGTGCGACATAGTTGAAACGCGCATAGTCCATGATCGAGGCCGTATGTCCGTTGGCTTCCACCCAGGCTTTGTCCCGGAGCTTGTCGACGGGGGTCTTGCTGCTACTGCCCATGTTGTGGCGCAGACCAAGCGTATGCCCTACTTCATGCGAAGAGACGAAACGGATCAGGTCGCCCATCAGGGCATCGTCGAACTTCATTCTCCGCGCTCGCGGATCGACGGCTGCTGTCTGGATCATATACCAGTCATGCACCAGCTTCATCACATTATGATACCACCCGATATGCGATTCGAGGATCTCCCCGCTGCGCGGATCGGCGACGTTGGGACCATAGGCATTTTCGATATCGCTGGCGAAATAACGGATAACGGAGAACCGCGCGTCTTCCAGCGACATGGTCCTGTCGTTTTCCGGCCATTCCTTGCCGACGATCGCATTCTTGAAACCGGCCTTCTCGAAGGCGGCATTCCAGTCGTTGATGCCCGCGATCAGGAAGGGACGCCATTTTTTGGGCGTGGCGGGATCGATATAATACACGATCTGTTTTTTAGGCTCGACCAACTCGCCGCGTTTCCATTTCTCGATGTCCTCATCTTTCGGCTCCAGACGCCAGTGATGAATGAACTCGTCCTCCTCGACCCGCTGTTCGTCGTCACCGTATACGGTAAAACGGCTGGCAAAAAAGCCGACCCGCGGATCGAACGGCCGTTTGCGCATCGGTACTTTGGGAAGGAGCAGGAAGGAATTGTTGAGCTCGATGGTCACGGCACCGCTCTCCACGGCCGCCGGCAGCTCACCCATGGGATTGCGTCCGCCCATCGTGGGTCCCGCGGGAGCTGGGCTGGAAGTCCAGGTCTTTACCGTCTTGATCTCGGTATTGATCGGGTAGGTATGTATGGACTCGATATAAGACCTGTCAGCAGCAAGCATCGCCAGGCTATATCTTCTTTTGATGGCGGGCGTCAGGCTGACGGGTTGATTGTCACCCTTGAAGAAATCGGTCACGTCGATGACCACGGTACCCGAAGTGGAATCGGCGCTTTTGCCATATGCCTTCACATCGAAGGCGGCGGCTATCGGGTTCAGGTTGGAGTTGCGCACCGCCTGGGCGATGGGCTGGCTGCTATCGGCGGCGACATTCACGATCGTCACCACCTTCATAAACACGGTGTGTGAAGGACCCTTCTGCCACTGGATCGTCTGCAAATTCACGGCCTCGCCGCCATAATTGCCCCCTGCGGCCATCTTGCTATACCGGGTGCTCACAAGGATGTCCCGGCCGAAGATAGAGTCGGGTATCTCGAAATACCATTTGTCTTCTACGCGATGAACAGTAAAAAGACCGGGATGGCTCACCGCCTTGTCGGTGATCACTTCTTTATAAGGCTTGGGTTCCTGCCGTTGTGCGGCTGCGCCACCACGTCCGCCGCCCGGGACTCCGCCTGCAGGGGGTTGGTTCGGGTTAGTTGGTCGTTGCTGCGCAATGGCCGTCGAAAGACCGGCGACAAGCGCCAGCGCAGTCAGAAATTTTCTCATCATGTAAGGGAGTTTAAGCGCCCAAATTAGGGAAAACAATTGGCCCCACCGACCCGTTCATCAGCCCCCCGGTGCGTTCAGCACCGCATGCGGCCGCCGCCCTTCACCCCTTCAAGGCATTTACCACGCTCTGCCATGTCGGATAACGGACATTTGTCCCCAATACCTGCCGGGCAGGCTGCATCAACGCGGCCTCGAACCACGCCGCCAGGATCAGGGCCGGTATACCGTTCCTGGACTCGAACAGGGCGCCGGCCTGGTAGGTCTTCTCGCCATTCCTGGCGCGCTGCCGATCGAACTCGACGGTACTATGTACGAATTCGGCATGCGTCTTTTCGCCGGTGAGGTACGGCAGCAGCCATTCGACCGATCGGCGTATAGAGGATCCCGTGGGCGATCTCCAGGAATAATAATCGACGCCGGTGGCTTTTTTCAGGACTATCGTCAGCGTCAGCAACGGTTCGAGATCATAGACTTGGTAATGCAGGGCATCGCGCGTAATAAAGTCGGCGCTGGGGCCGTCGGGATTGAGATTGCGCGCGATCTGTTCTTTCAGGCCTCGGATCGCATAACCCTGCAATGCGGTGTCCCCGATGGTAAAGGCGATCTCACCCACGATCTTCAGCCGGTGGGAATGCCAGTTGTTATAGGAGGTCGCGCGTTCGGGCCTGTTGTAAGGAGAATGGAGCTCGGCATCTGCCGTGCGACGGAGCCAGTCGGAAATGGCAGCCGTCTGTTCTGCGGGCAGATCATCTTTGATCATATCGAAAGCGCCGATGGCGGGGTCGAGGTTGGTGTCGTCGATCGGATCGCCGCGGGACGTGGTGGTGGTTGCCGCCCAGGCCATGATATATCGGGCGGCGGCTTTGAGGTATTTCTTGTTTCCAGAAACCCGATAGACCAACGCCAGATCATACATTTTACGCATATCCGCCAATGCGGCCCAGGTGGCGGTCTTACGCGGATCACCCTGTAACAGTCCTTCGCTCCGGATGGTGTCGATGGGGTTAGGGTCTTCGTTCAATGCTTCATCGGCCGTAGCCGCCAGTTCGCTATATTGTTTCTTTGCGCTGCTGTCGGACTTGATCAAACGCTCCAGGTGCCGGACCGCTTTCTGATCCAGGCCGACGTACTGAGCAATGGCACTTGCGTGCAGAAGGCTAAAACCCAAAAGCAAGATTATAGCAGGCCTGATCATGTCGGAATGTACAAAAATTCAAGGAACTTGCTTTCATGCTAAAAAAGATATTCTGCTGCCTGTTCATAAATCTCACGGCGATGTCTGCCCTTCGGGCGCAGACGCCCGGGCTAAATCATCATGAGGAGCTCCCCATGCCCGTGTTGATCGAATCCAACGGCCGCCATCAGCTGCTGGTCGACGGCAAACCCTTCTTCATCTTCGGCGGCCAGGCGCATAATTCGAGCGGATGGCCTGCACTTCTCCCGCATGTCTGGTCGGCGGTGGCAAGACTGAACGCCAACACCCTTGAAGTCCCGATTTATTGGGAACAGATCGAGCCGGAACAGGGGCGATTCGATTTCTCACTGATCGATACGCTGTTGACGCAGGCCCGCGATCACGACGTCCGCCTCGTGCTCCTCTGGTTCGCCACCTGGAAAAACGGTTCCAACCACTACATGCCCTCCTGGATGAAGCTCCAGCCAGACCGCTATCCGAATTGCATCGGCAAAGACGGGAAACCCATCGACAGCCCGTCACCCATTGCCGATGCGACATTGGAGGCGGACAAAAAAGCCTTTGCCGCCATCATGCACCATCTCCGGCTCGCGGACCCGCGGCATACGGTGATCCTTGTGCAGGTGGAGAACGAGCCAGGCTCATGGGGGACGGTTCGAGACTATTCGCCCGCCGCGCAACGATTATTCGAAAAAGCCGTACCCGGGGCGTTATTGAAAGCCGATATTCTGAGAGCGCTCGGCCACCCCGGTGCCGCGAAGGGCACCTGGCAACAGGTGTTCGGCAAGGACGCGGATGAATATTTCCATGCCTGGCATGTCGCCTCTTTTATCGGGGCCGTCGCGGCCGCAGGGAAGGCGGAATATGGTTTGCCCCTGTATGCCAATGCCGCACTTCGCGATCCGTTGACGAATCCCCCCGCTTCCTATTATGAAAGTGGCGGTCCCACCGATAATGTCATACCCATCTGGAAGATTGCGGCACCAGCGATAGATATCCTGTCTCCCGACATTTATCTCGACGGCAATGACAAATGTCTGAAAGTGATCGATCTCTACTCGCGTCCCGACAATGCACTGCTCGTGCCTGAATGCGGTCTGTCGCCGGACAAGGTCAAATACATCTATCCCACGCTCGCACATGGCGGTATCGGATTTTCATTCTTCGGCATCGACGGCAATGGCGATCATGCGGACCGCCTCGACCCGGCGCCCGACCTCCTCTCGCCGATCGCCAAAGAGTATCGGCTTCTCGCCGCCCCCGCCGCACTGCTATCCCAATGGGCATTCGAAGACAGGATCCGCGCGGTCGTCGAACCCGAAGACCATTCCGCGCAATCCGTGGCCTTGCCCGGCTGGCAGGCCACCATCAAATTCGGAACGGGCAGGGGAGACATGCGTCCCAATGAGCACCCTACCGGAAAGGCGCTGATCATTAATCTGGAAAAAAATGTCTTCCTCGCGACCGGCACGCTATGCCGCATCACGTTTCGCCCCACCGGCGCAGACAGCACCAAAGCCTGGCAATATTTGCAGGTAGAAGAAGGCGAGTACGTGGACGGCGTCTTCAAATCACGCCGCATCCTCAATGGCGACGAGACCGACTGGGGCGGACCTGCATTCGGTTCGACACCGGTTTGGCTGCGCATCAGCGTGATCGCGCGATGATGGGCTTACTCCCACCGCGCCGCCCCATTCTCCGCCAAGACCCAGACCCTGGCCCAGTCGAAAAAGGGCCAGCAGGATCGGAGCCAAAATGCCGATCGAATGATACGTAGGTAAAAGACCGATCGCGACGGTAGAAGGCCCCATGGTCATCAAAGCTGCAACCAGCGTGGCTTTCCGGCCCTTCCGGTCGCCGAAATGCCCGAACAGCGCGGCGCCCAGCGGTCTGGCGAAAAAAGCCAGCGCAAAGGTGGCCAGGGATTCCAAGGTTGCCGACGTGGCATCGGCCGCGGGAAAAAATAATTTAGGGAAGACGATCACCGCCGCGGTCGCATAGATATAGAAGTCAAAAAACTCGATGGTGGTCCCGACGAGGCTGGCTACGAGGATACGGCTCGTTGGCGCTGTCGTTTTTGCGAAAGTCATTCCCAAACTTACAATATTACCGCGGATCGGCTATGCCGCATCCTTCCCATGGCAATTCTTGTATTTCTTTCCGCTACCGCACGGACAGGGATCATTACGCCCGATCTTCGGCCCCACTTTCACGGGCTCGTGTTTGACGGGGTCATTCGGCTCGTAATAATCCGGACCTCCTTCGGTGGGCGCACCACTATGCGGCGCACCTGCGCCCGCCGCGGCCATCTCGTCCTTGCGCACGCGCATTTTGCTCATATCCGTCTTCTGCTCGCGCCCCTCGCGGATGGTGGCCTGCTGTTGGGTGGATTGCTGGATACCGCTGTGACAGAGGAAGCTGATGATATCCCTGTTGACGTCGCTGTCCATCCGGCGGAAAAGCTCGAAGGCCTCCACCTTATAGATCACCAATGGGTCCTTTTGCTCGAGGTGCGCCATCTGAACGCTCTGTTTCAGATCGTCCATATCACGCAGATGCTCTTTCCACGCTTCGTCGATGATACCCAGCGTGATCTGACGTTCTACCGCATTGGACAACTCGCGTCCTTCGGTCGTCAGGGTCTTCTGAAGACCGGCCAGCACGTTGATTCGTTTTTTCCCGTCCGTGAACGGCACGACCACATTCTCCACATGGCTGCCCTGGGTGGCGCGGATATTTGCGAATGCCGGCAACGCCTGTCTGCGCAGCTCGGACAATTTGTTCTCGTAATTCTGCGTGGCCTCCTGGTACAATTTCTCCGAGATCGTGCGCTCATCGCCTTTCAGGAATTCTTCCTGGCTGATCTTCGTATCGATACTGAAATTGACGATCGTCGCCAGCTTGAACCCTTCATAGTCATCCCCTTCGCGGAAGGAGTTGACCAACCCTTCGGCCACGATATAGAAGGCATTGTCCAGGTCCAGCGCCAGCCTGTCTCCGAACAACGCGTGATTACGCTTTTTATAAACGACGTTCCGCTGTTTGTTCATGACGTCGTCATATTCGAGCAGACGTTTGCGGATGCCGAAGTTGTTCTCTTCGACCTTTTTCTGCGCCCGCTCGATGCTCTTGGTCACCATGCTGTGCTGAATGACCTCTCCTTCCTTATACCCCATCTTATCCATCAGCGAAGCGATCCTGTCGCTGCCGAACATACGCATCAGATCGTCTTCCAGCGAAACATAGAACTGCGATGTGCCGGGGTCACCCTGACGGGCCGAACGACCTCTCAGCTGTCTGTCGACACGGCGGCTTTCATGCCGCTCGGTACCGATGATCGCCAGACCTCCCGCTTCCTTTACACCGGACCCTAATTTGATATCCGTACCACGACCCGCCATATTGGTGGCGATGGTCACTGCGCCCGCCAGACCGGCTTCCGCGACGACCTGTGCCTCCCGCGCGTGCTGTTTGGCGTTTAGTACATTATGCGGGATCTTTTTTACCTGCAGCATCCTGCTCAGCAGCTCGCTCACTTCTACATTGGTCGTACCCACCAGGGTGGGCCGCCCCGCGGTCCGCAGCCGCTCGATCTCGTCGATCACGGCCCTGTATTTTTCCTTTTTGGTCTTGAACACGAGGTCCTGGTGGTCCTTACGGATGGCGGGAACGTTGGTAGGGATCGTCACCACGTCCAGTTTGTAGATGTCCCAGAACTCCGCGGCTTCCGTTTCCGCCGTACCGGTCATACCGGCCAGCTTGTGATACATCCGGAAATAGTTCTGAAGTGTCACCGTAGCATAGGTCTGCGTGGCGGCTTCGATCTTCACGTTCTCCTTCGCCTCGATGGCCTGGTGCAGACCATCGCTATAACGCCTTCCATCCAGTATACGACCCGTCTGCTCGTCGACGATCTTCACCTGCCCTTCCATCACGACATATTCTACGTCCTTGTCGAACAGGGTATAGGCTTTCAGCAACTGCTGAACGGTATGAATGCGGTCCGCCTTTACGGCATAATCGTTAAGGAGGGTTTCCTTGCGTTGTAGCTTTTCATCATTGTTGCTCTCGACCTTTTCGATCTCGGCCAGTTTGATGCCGATATCGGGCAGGACAAAGAACTCCGGGTCCTCGCCTTCGCGCGTGATCATTTGAATGCCCTTGTCCGTCAGGTTCACCGAATTGTTCTTTTCGTCGATGTTGAAAAATAATTCAGCGTCGACTGTGGGCATTTGCTTTTCCTGGTCGGACAGGTAGTAGTTCTCCGCTTTCTGCAACCGGACCTTGATGCCGGGCTCACTGAGGAATTTGATCAGCGGGCCGGATTTCGGCAGACCTCTCCAGGCGCGCATGAGCGCGAGGCCTCCGTCTTTGGGATCGTCGTTCCCTTCGGCTAGTTTCTTCTTGGCCTCGACGAGGAACATGTTGCACACGCGGCGCTGGGCTTCGAACAACTTTTCCACGCGGCCTTTCAGAATATGATATTGCTGGTCATCGCCCTTGGGGACGGGACCCGATATGATCAGCGGTGTCCGGGCGTCGTCGATCAGTACGCTGTCCACCTCATCCACCATCGCATAGTGGTGTTTACGCTGGACCATCTCATCGGGGGAATGGACCATGTTATCGCGAAGATAGTCGAAGCCGAATTCGTTGTTAGTGCCATAGGTGATATCGGCAAGATAGGCCTTGCGGCGGGCTTCGCTGTTGGGTTCGTGTTTATCGATACAATCGACGGTCAGACCCAGCCACTCGAAGATGGTGCCGTTCCATTCGGAGTCGCGCCGGGCCAGGTAATCGTTCACCGTCACGATATGGACCCCTTCTCCCGCCAGCGCGTTCAGATAGGCGGGAAGGGTCGACACCAGCGTCTTACCTTCCCCCGTGGCCATTTCGGAGATCTTCCCCTGGTGGAGGACCGTACCGCCGATGATCTGTACATCGTAATGCACCATGTTCCAGGTGATGGGGCTGCCGGCGGCCATCCAGGAGTTGTTGTATACGGACTGCTGACCGTCGATCCGGATATGTTCCTTTTTTACGCTGAGCGCACGATCCAGATCGGTGGCCGTGGAGACCATCTCGGAATTCTGCGTAAAGCGCCGGGCCGTCTCTTTGACGACGGCGAACGCTTCGGGAAGTATGGTTTCGAGGATCTCTTCGATCTGGTCGTCACGGTCCTTTTTCAGCTTGTCTATCTCCTGGTAAAGGGCGTCCTTGCCGGTGATATCGCTGAAGGGGAGCTCTTCCGCCTGTTTGCTCAGATCGGCGATCCTGGTATCGGTCTCGCTGAGATGTTCGCGGATACGGCGTTTGAACTCACCGGTCTTTTCCCGCAATTCGTCATTGCTGATGGATTGGTAAGAGGCAAAATGCTGGTTGACCTCCTCGACAAGAGGCTGGATATATTTGATGTCCTTTACAGACTTGTTCCCAAATATTTTGGAGAGTATACCTAACATAATTCCTTAATTATTAATAGTTTGTGTTTCGCGTCCGAGGCAGGCCGCGAAATAGTCCTTCAAATTTGGTGCTATCTTCCTCAAAAGGCCAAATTGGCAGGGAAGCAAATGTACGAAAAAACTGGCCTCCTGCCCGCCGGTGGATCGGCCTTTTCATTGACTGTCGCCGTGCTGCGCCGGGGTGGAAAAATAAGATGTTGCCACTGCGGAAAAATATTTTTTTGCGCTGTTAAATATGTTAGTATCTTAGTGCTAAATATGTTAGTTTATGTCTATTGCAGGCCAAAACCTCAAATACCTCCGCAAGCTGCGGGGCTGGACACAGGAAGAATTTGCCGCCAAATTAGGAATTAAGCGCTCGCTGCTCGGGGCTTATGAAGAAGAGAGGGCGGAACCCCGTCTCGACGTGCTGGAGACCATATCGGACATGTTCAAATTGACGCTCGACGAATTGCTACGCAAAGAGCTCAGTGATTCCAAAGGCGGCAGTTATCTTTCCAAACGGAGGACCCAGAAGCTGCTGGCTTCCTCCAACGAGATCCAGTTGGTGCCGGTGAAGGCCGCGGCCGGCTATCTGGCAGGTTATGCCGATCCTGAATTTTTGGATGAGCTGAATACTTTCACCCTGCCGATGATGGCGCCGGGCACTTATCGGGCCTTCGAAATCGTCGGGGATTCGATGCTGCCGACCCCCAGCGGTTCGGTCATCGTGGGAGAAAAGGTGGACGATCTCGAGGAGCTCAAGAGCAATCAGACCTATATCGTCGTCTCACGCAATGAGGGGATCGTCTATAAAAGGGTCATGAAAAATAACAAATCCCGCAATAAGCTGACCCTGATAAGCGACAATACGGCATATCAGCCCTACCAGGTCAACTCGGACGACGTCATCGAAGTGTGGAAGGCCCAGATGATCATCAGTAAGGCCAATACGACTCACCGCTGGGACGTCAACCAGCTGGCCAATCTCGTGAGCAATCTTCAGGAACAGGTCAGCACGTTAAAAAAGAAG
>DASYSV010000619.1:0-6146 GCA_036010185.1 Puia sp. | reverse complement strand
ACGTCCTGAAAGGCCCCGCCGCCGCAGCGCTGTATGGTTCGAGAGCAGCCGCCGGCGCCGTCATCATCACCACCAAAAAAGGTGGTGTCAATGGAAGGAGTGAGGTCGTTGCCAGCAGCTCGTACAGCAGGCAGAACATGGAAGGCCTGCCGCAGGTGCAAAACCTTTATGGACAAGGCTCAACGGGCATCTATAACCCGGCGTCCGGCAACTCCTGGGGCCCGAAATTCGGAGCTACTCCATCGATAGCTAACGGCCTGCTCGTCGGCGGAGCGGCCGTACCTTACAAGGCATATCCCAATAATATCAACGAATTCTTCCAGACGGGAACGATCTCTGACAGCTATCTCAGCATCAGCGGAGGCGATGCGAAGCAGAATTTCATTCTGTCGGGCGGTTATCTCTCACAGACCGGCATCCTGCCCAATACGTCAGTCGACAGGGCCTCTGTCAAATTCGGCGGCAACACCGTTTTCAGGAATAAGATAAAGGTCGGGGGTTCGGTTAATTTCATCAATACCTTGCAGACTGGTATCCTCGACGGCAACGGAGCCAGCTCGCTCGCCGTTGTCGAAGGGCTCGCTCGCAGCATCGATCTCACGACCACACGGCTAAAGGGCACCTATCAGAATCCCGACGGCACGAATAGTTGGCCGATCACGGGTCAGGACAACCCTTACTACGATGCATATAAGAACCCACTCAAAAGCAATGTTTATCGCGTCATCGGAAGCGTCAATGCCGGTGTCGATATCACCTCCTGGCTGAACGTCAATTACCGGTTGGGGATCGACGCCTATACCGACAGGAGAAAACAGATCTTCGCCATCAGTTCTGCCCGCGTCCCTGCCGGCCAGGACCTGGAAAGCGATATCGTCCGCAGCGAGCTCAACGGCGATCTGATCATCTCCGCACATAAGAACGATTTTCTGGTCAAGGACCTCAACATCAGCGGCCTGCTGGGTCAGAATATCAACCAGCGCCGTTTCCAGGTGGTGACGGCACAGGCCGATGCGCTGTCCGTCCCGGGTTACTATCAAATTAACAATGGCACCAACTTCGCCGTCGGGACAGCAGAGCAGACGACACTCCAGCGTCTGTTAGGTTACTATGGCCAGATATCCCTGAACTGGAAGGATTTTCTATACCTTGAAGCAACCGGTCGCGCGGATGAATCTTCCACACTGTCCACGAGCAAGAGCACCTATTTCTATCCCTCCGTCAATGCGACGTTCATCTTCACGGACGCTTTCCATATCGATTCAAAGATCATCACTTATGGCAAGCTTCGCGCCAATATCTCCAAAGTGGGCACTGACGCTCCACCTTACCAGTTGGCCAATACTTTCGTGAAAGGGGGGTACGGAAACAACGTAGCCAATTTCACCTTCCCCGATGGTTCCATCGCAGGATTCACCTTGAGCTCCACCATCGCACCCAATCTCCTCACGCCGGAATTCGTGACATCGTATGAGATAGGCACCAACCTGGGCTTCTGGAACAACCGTGTTTCACTCGACGCTACCGTTTACAATACCGTCAGCACGAGCCAGATCTTCTCCGTCGGTGTTCCACCTTCCAGCGGCTTTACCACCAAGACGGTCAACGCAGGTAAGATGACTAACAAAGGGATAGAGCTGACGCTCTCGGTCGAACCCGTCTCCACCAGGAATGTCCGGTGGGATATCGTCGGCAATTTCTCAAGGAATATCAACAAGGTTATCAGTATCTATCCGGGAATCACGAGCTTTTCAATACCTGGCAGCGCCTTTATCGGATCGATCCCCACCATCAAGGTCGGACAACCCTACGGTGTGATAGTTGGCGGCCTGATCCCGCGTGACAGCACGACAGGCGCCCGTCTCATCAATTCCGGAACAGGAGTATACGCAACGACGATAGCCAATCAGATCCTGGCAAACCCCAATCCTGAATATATATTGGGTGTAACAAACACTATCCATTATAAGACGCTCTCCTTTGGATTTACTTTTAATTTTATCAAAGGCGGCCAGGTGCTCTCCTTCACTGCTGCTTCGTATAAATCCAGGGGCGCCTATGTCGAGACAGGCAAGGACCGTGAGAAACCCTGGATACTTCCCGGCGAGATCCTCGCCAACGGGAAATATACCCAGAACAACATCCAGATTCCGGCGCAAACCTACTGGCAGACGCTGGGTGGTTTGCAAAGTGAATTCAACGTATATGACGCTACCGTGTTCCGTCTGCAAGACCTTACCCTGGGCTACGATCTTCCGGCCAATATCGCCAAAAGCATGAAGATAAATTATATCCGGATCTCCGTCTTTGCCAACAACGTGTTCCATGTCGCGCCAAATGCATTCTTCGACCCGGAGCTCAACACGCAAGGTGCGGGTAACATCCGCGGTCTGGATCTCCAGGGTACCCCTAATGCCCGGACATTCGGTGCAAGTCTCAAAGTTTCTCTCTAACGTAAAAAAAACAGAACATGAAACGACCAATTAAAAATATCGATCGGATCAGCCGGCCCTTGATCATCCTCCTGTTCACGGGGATGCTATTGGGTTCTTGCAAAAAATACCTGAATGTAAATACTTCTCCAAACGCGCCGACCGTAGTGCCGCCATCCGTATTGCTACCCACTACGGAGATCGGTATTGCCTTTGCCAACAGTAATGATCTCGACCGTGCGACGTCCGCGATCATGCAGCAGATCGCCGGTGTGGCAAATCAGACCCTCGGCTATGATGTCTACAATTTCAGCGGCGCATTCGACAACCAATGGAACGGGGAACTATACGGCGGCAGTATCAATAACTGCGTCGCGCTCATTAATATGGATTCAGCCACCAGCCCTGCTTATTCCGGCATAGCCAAATTGGAGATGGCCTATGCCTTCTCTATGCTTACCGACATCTGGGGAGATGTACCCTATTCTCAGGCGGGTCAGGGAAATACCCACCTCTACCCCCGTTTTGACAAAGTACAGGACATCTACCAGGGCAATTCCGGCCTGGGCATCCAAAGCCTGTTCGACCTCGTGAACAGCGGTCTGGCCGATCTGGCGAAACCCAGCACACTCAAACCGAAGACTGATGATATCATCTATGGCGGTGACCTGACGAAATGGACGCGAATGGGAAACACCCTCCTCCTCAAGTTTGCAATCATGCTCACCAACGTCAACCCTACGATGGCCAAGAGCGTGATCAGCAGCGTGATCAGCGGGAACAACTACATCAATTCTAACTCTTTGGATTTCGAAGTCCCTTTCGGCACCTCCAGCAGTAACCAAAACCCGATCTATAACTTCAACTATGTCAACCGCACCGGTGACCAGATGCTGAGCTCTCGTTTCCTGGCGCTGGAGCAAAGCCTGAACGATACCTTGCGGTTAGCGAAATTCTTTACCAAACCGAATGGGGTCTTCACGGGCTTCAACAACGGTTCTACCGCCCCCGCACCGACACAGGCGACCCGGTCGCAATATGGCACCTATCTGATAGCGCCGTTATCCAATCCATCCGCCCTTGGTGCGGCCCCCATCCGTTTGCTGACCAATTTCCAGGTCGATTTCATCCTGGCAGAGGCGGCGCTTGTACTCGGGACCCCGGGCGATCCGAACCAGCTCTACCAGGCAGGCATCACGGCCAACATGCAAAAGATCGGGATGGCAGCATCCGATATCACTGCGTACTTTGTAGCGAACCCTACCGTCGTCACGCTCAGCGGTACGCAGCAACAGATGTTGCAACAGATCATCACCCAGAAATATATCGCATGGTGCGGAAATGGCATCGAGGTATTCGACGACTACCGCAGGACGGGATATCCTGCTCTGTCGCTGCCGTTGAATCCCGGAGGCGATGACGCCAGCGTGATCCCTACCCGGTTGCCTTATACCAATGGAGAACTTTCCACCAATCCCAACGCGCCCAATCCGAGACCGCTGGTAGACGTAAAGCTCTGGTGGGCCAAATAAATTTTATCCATACTAAAAGAAAAAAATATGATCCTCCATAAAATCTCGCTATTCGCGTTTTCCCTCGCAGCAGTAACTCTGGTATGCTGCAACAAACAGAGTGGCCTGGGCCCGAATTACACGGATTACAATCCGCCGGCGGCGCCCATTGTCGTAACCAATGCCGTAGATTACCGTCCCGACCCGACAGTCACGACTTCGCTCAGCGGTGACAGCAGCATCACGATCACCATGGCGCTGACCGGCAACAGTGGCAAATCTATGACGCAGATCACCAACGTGATCGGATCGACCAGCTATGCCGCAATACAATCGGCTACATCGAAATGGTACAATGCGGCTCCGATAACCGCGACAAATAACTCGGTGACTTTTAAAACTTCAATTGGAGAGTACTTTAAGAATTATCCGCTAAAGGCAGGTACGAATCCTGCTGCTACGGCCAATGTCGAGCTTGCATTCCGGTTTTATTTCTCTATCGAGCTCAGCGATGGCAGTGTGGTATATCCCACGCCGGTGAGAGTGCTGGTTTTACAATAAAAGTGGCAATCTCTGCCATCTGAAATAGACCGCCCCGGAATATCGGGGCGGTTTTGTTATGTTGCTTGAGTTGCCGCCGCTTTGGCACCGGTGTTCAATCGATCAATTGAATACGGACGTGAAAAAGCCCCATCAGAAAAAACGATCACCTGTAAAATATACTTAGTCGGAGGGCAGCTTCGCCCCCCAGGGATCTGTCCAGTTTGGCTAAAAGGCAACCGAGACAGCCCCTGATAAAGTCATCGATTTTTATTAGTTTAGGCCAAAATACCCAAATGGAGGCCCCCGAACAACGCACCCAATCCCAAATCTCTCTATCCATTGAACTTACGGATGGCGCTGAGTCCATCAGAAAACTCTATTATGCCGAGGGCCGAGGCCGCATCCTCACCTTTAAACCGACCAAACAGTTGTTGCGCTACACGCTCCTTTTCGCGCTCTTGTCCGAGTCGTTTTATCTCATTTCGTTGAAATCCGATCAAATATCGCTCGTGGTCCTGTTCGTTCTTAGTACCCTTGCTACGTTGACGTTGGTGATGGTGTTCCTCCGCCATGCCGGCAAATATTTCAAATGGAAAAAGTCCGTGAAGGCGATGATAAAACAAGCCGACAGCTATAAAAAAGTTAGTCTCATCGTAAACGCACAGGGCTTCGAAGCCAGATACGACGAAACGGTCGTCATCGAAAAGTGGTCGAACTTCAAACGGGCGACCCTTGCGCCAACCCATATTTTTCTTTTTGGCGATAACGCCCAAAACTATCTTTTTCCCGCCAACGCCATGGAGCCCTCCCAGTACGAAGCGATAACGCAACTCGCCAGACTGGGAATGGGACAGTCCGCATCATCACGAAATGAACAGAATCAGCCAGCTGCCGAGGTTGGTGAAACTCCCGAAATAGCGGAGTAAGATAGTATCCGTACGCCAATCTCTGCCCTTAGACGACAGAAAACCGAATACCTATTTCCCTTATCATTTGAAAATCATTGATACACCGCACTCCCATCTTTTCGCATACATTGGGAATCCTGACTCGTTTTTCGCTTTGCGTCTCCTTGGCCTCCTTCGTCACTACACAGGCCCTTTCCGAAATAGCATGAGCAATGACCCAAGGGTCCGCCAGCGACCTGCCTCTTATATTATCAACAAGCTGCACATGGCGGGGATCCGATAGGAAAATTCGACTGACGATCTCCGTGATCGGCCCGTCACTTTCAAAAACAGATAGACCGCTTTGTTTCACCCAATCCGCTAACCCATCCTCCTGCCGCTCGATCTCTTTCTTCACCTCATCGGCCAGGAATATCCTACCAGCATGACCCAGGCGCTCAAGTACTTTCCAATAGTCCGCACAAAAATCCTTGTGATAGTATAACGTCCAGGCGTTAATGAGCACATTGGCGTCCAGGCAATATCGTTGGCTATTCGCGCTCATGAATATACAAAAGCTTCCAGCTTCGAAAATTCGTTAATCTTTGTACCAAGCAAATGACTTGCCTCGACCGGCTCGATGAGCCCCCCATGATAGGCATCCAATACCATTCGGCTAAATAACTGACCATTTCGATAAGCTTGGATTAGGTGCTGATCAGGGCCGCCTTTCCCTTTTTTCGCGGTTGCCTTCCTCTCTTCTTCCTTGGCCG
>DASYSV010000616.1:0-3501 GCA_036010185.1 Puia sp. | reverse complement strand
ACATTCATTAGTGGCAATCCGGTACAGCCAGGTATACAGCTGGGAATCCTCCCGGAAATTATCAAGACCATTCCAGACGCGTATGAATACATTTTGTAATACGTCATTCGCATCCTCGTGCTCGACCACCATCCTTCGGATATGCCAATACAACTTTTCCTGATATTTTTTGATAATGGCGGTGAACGCCTTCTCCCGGCTATCAGGATCACGGAATTGCAAGAGCAGCTCGGTGTCTTGGATGGTCACAGTTTAAATCTAGTTATTTATTTTTTCTTTCTTGCTATCACTTTCTCAGCCGCTGCGACGATATCGGGCGTATCGAGATGATATTTCTTCAACAGCTCTTCCGGTTTGCCGCTTTCACCGAAGGTATCATTAGTGCCGACGAACTCGATCGGGATCGGGAAATTCCGTCCCACGGTCTGCGCCACGGCGGAACCCAGTCCACCGATAATATTATGCTCTTCAGCCGTCACCGCGCACCCCGTCTTCTGTACCGATCGCAGGATGGCCGCCTCATCCAACGGCTTCACTGTATGAAGATTGATCACTTCGACCGATATTCCTTTTTCTTCAAGGATCTTTCCGGCCTCTATTGCCTTCCAGACGAGATGACCGCAGGCGAGGATCGATACGTCGCTACCTTCGGAGAGTACCTGGGCCTTACCTATTTCGAATGGAAGTCCTGCAGTAAAGATCGGCCATACCGGGCGGCCGAATCGAAGATAGACGGGACCGACATGATCCGCGATGGCGATCGTGGCCGCCTTTGTCTGAGCATAATCGCAGGGAACGATCACGGTCATCCCGGGCAACATTTTCATCATGCCGATGTCTTCCAATATCTGGTGTGTCGCTCCGTCCTCGCCAAGGGTCAACCCGGCATGGGATGCGCAGATCTTGACATTTTTTCCCGAATAAGCCACCGACTGTCTGATCTGATCATAGACCCGGCCGGTAGAAAAATTGGCGAAGGTCGTGGTATAAGGAATATGGCCGCCGATGGTCAAACCCGCGGCGATACCGATCATGTTCGCTTCGGCGATGCCGCACTGGACATAGCGTTCCGGAAATTCCTTCATAAAGGTATTCAGCTTCATCGATCCGGCCAGGTCGGCCGTAAGTGCAACTATATTGGGGTTCTTACGTGCTACTTCTGCAATGCCGTCTCCAAATCCGCTTCGAGTGTCTTTCTGTCCGGTTACCTGAATGTCTTTTAACATTAATGTTGTGTTTTAGCCTTACAAAGTAAAGGTATTGCGTCAAAAGATGGCGCAAAAAGATTGTCTAGTTGAACTTGCTGAACTTCCCGTTATAGAACTTTTCATCGGCCACCAGCTTCTGTTCCCATTTCCAGGCGGTGGACATCATATCCTCGAGCCCGTACTCTATGTTCCATCCCAGTTGTTTTCTGGCCAGATCGTTATTTGCATAGATCGCTACTACGTCACCCGGGCGGCGCGGTCCGATCATATAATTCAGCTTTACGCCGCTCACCTTCTCGAAAGCCCGGATGGCTTCGAGCACCGTTACGCCGTTACCCGTCCCCAGGTTGAATACCTCGGCGTTCTTGACCACCTTCTTGTCGATCATATATTGCAGGGCCAGCGTATGCGCATGGGCGATATCGCAGACATGGATGAAATCCCGGATACAGGAGCCGTCGCGTGTCGGATAGTCATCGCCATATACCGTCATCTGGGGCAAGCGGCCGATGGCCGTCTGGGTGATCACCGGAACCAGGTTGGCGGGCTTTCCGACCGGCAATTCGCCGATGAGGATACTCGGATGCGCGCCCACCGGGTTGAAATAACGGAGCAGGATGGATTTGGTCTTCGTCGTGGCCTTGGAGAATTCATTGATGATCTGCTCGCCCATCTGCTTCGTATAGCCGTACGGCGATTCGGCCGGCTTCGGCGGCGTCTGTTCGGTCACCGGTATCTCGTCGGGGTTGCCATACACCGTACACGAAGAGGAAAATACGAAATGCGGTATCTCGAATTCCTGAACGCATTTGAGCAGGTTGATCAGCGACATGATGTTGTTCTCGAAATACATCAGGGGATGCTCTACCGACTCACCCACCGCTTTATAAGCGGCAAAATGAATGATCCCCGCTATATTCTCGTTCTCCTGGAAGATCGCGAAAGTGTCGTCATAATTGCATAGGTCCACTTTATAGTTCTTGACCTTTTTCCCGGTAATCTTTTCGATCCCTTCGAGCACCCGCGGGGACGAACGTACGTTACTGTCGACACAGATCACTTCGAAACCCGAGGCGATCAGATCGACTATCGTATGCGAGCCTATATATCCGCATCCGCCGGTTACAAGGATTTTCTTCATGATTGGTTAGTCGAATTTACGAATGAATAAGATTGACAAGATACTGCCCATACCCGCTCTTGAGCAGGGGCTGGGCTATTTTCTCCACCTGCTCTCTGTTGATGAAGCCTTTTCTCCACGCAATCTCCTCGATACACGCTATCTTGATGCCCTGCCGCTGCTCTATCACCTGGACGAACTGGCCGGCCTGCATCAGCGAGTCGAATGTCCCGGTGTCCAGCCAGGCCGTCCCCCGGTCCAATATGCTGACGGTCAGTTTACCCTGCCGTAAATATTCTTTGTTGACATCGGTGATCTCATATTCCCCGCGCGCCGAAGGTTTCAGGTTCTTCGAGATCCCCACCACTGAATTGTCATAGAAATAGAGGCCCGGTACGGCATAATTGCTTTTTGGTTTGACCGGCTTTTCCTCGATGGAGATAGCCCGGTTGTCGGCATCGAATTCCACCACACCATATCGTTCGGGATCGCTGACCTGGTAGGCATAAACGATGCCCCCGTCAGGTCTCGTATTCTTCTCCAGCTGTTTGCCCAGACCCGCGCCATAAAAGATATTGTCTCCCAACACCAGCGCCACGGGATCCTTGCCGATAAAGTCTTCCCCGATGACGAAGGCCTGAGCCAGCCCGTTGGGCAGCGGCTGCTCGGCATAGGAAAAAGAAAGCCCCAGCTGCGACCCGTCCCCGAACAGTTTTCTGAACAACGGAAGATCATGGGGCGTGGAAATGATCAGGATCTCCCTTATCCCCGCCAGCATCAATGTTGACAGGGGATAATAGATCATCGGTTTGTCATACACCGGCATGATCTGTTTGCTGATGGCATAGGTTATTGGATGTAGCCTCGTTCCCGATCCGCCTGCCAGAATAATTCCCTTCATAGCTGTCTGTACATTTTTGAAAATCTTCGAAAGTTAGAAAAATTATGCGATCCGGCAATCACCTGAACCCATCCTACCTGAACAGGTTAACGATAAAATAAACCACCGCCGCCATCAGGGCGCTTACAGGGATGGTCAACACCCAGGCCCAAAGCAGGTTGATCGTCACTCCCCATCGCACTGCCGAAAGCCGTTTGGTCGCTCCCACGCCCATAATGCTGCCCGCGATCGTGTGGGTAGTGCTTACCGGGATCCCCAATTTATCGGAAATA
>DASYSV010000602.1:0-19339 GCA_036010185.1 Puia sp. | reverse complement strand
TAATGAATTATGTGAACGACTCCGCACCGATGCATTTCGCCTCGGCGGTCAACGCCCCCGTCACTGCCGTCTATTGCTCAACGCTGCCGGAATTTGGATTCGGCCCGCTATCCGATGATAGCCATATCGTCCAAATAGCGCAACACCTGGACTGCAGGCCCTGCGGACTTCATGGTTACAAGGCCTGCCCGCTGGGGCATTTTAATTGCGCCCACAAAATAGAGAACGGGCAGCTAATGCAAACCATGACAGGCGGTAGCCTGTCACAAAGACATTAGCTTTGTGCGGAAGATTCGCCAAATTGCCGGAAGCGAATCTTCCGCATAATCTATAATTTCGCGCGGTGGACATACAATGCACAGATAAGGAACTGGAGGTCTTCGAAAAGATAGCCCGGGCGGCCGAAGCGATGGGTACCCCCGCGTACCTGATCGGCGGTTTCGTCCGTGACAAGCTGATCGGCCGTCCGACCAAAGATGCCGACATCGTGTGCGTTGGTGACGGCATCTCGCTCGCCCACAAAGTAGCCGATACCCTGCATCCCCGGCCGAACGTATCTTATTTCAAGAATTTCGGCACTGCCCAGATCAAATGGAGCGACTGGGAGATCGAGTTCGTCGGCGCGCGCCGGGAAAGCTACCGCGATCATACACGCAAACCTGACGTCGAACCTGGCACGCTGGAAGATGACCAGCTGCGCCGCGATTTTACTATAAACGCCATGGCCATCAGCCTTAACAAAGCCGACTACGGCAATCTCATCGATCCTTTCGGCGGCATAGACGATCTGAAAAAGCAGACGATCCGCACTCCGACCGAACCCCTGAAGACCTTCAGCGACGACCCGCTGCGCATGCTGCGGGGCATACGTTTTGCAACTCAATTGGGTTTTGCCATCGATGACGACACCTGGAAGGCCATCGTCCGCGACTGCCCCCGGATAAAGATCGTTTCCCAGGAAAGGATAACGGACGAGCTGAATAAGATCGTCATGGCGGCAAAACCTTCAATAGGATTCGACCTGCTGTACCGCAGCGGTCTGCTGAAGACGATATTTCCGCAAATGGTCGATCTGTCGGGCGCTGAGTACATCGACGGAATGGGGCATAAGGACAATTTCTACCATACCCTTCAGGTGCTCGACAACATCAGCCGGAACACGGACGACCTCTGGCTGCGATGGGCCGCCATCCTGCACGACATCGGCAAGCCGGCGACAAAGAAGTTCGAGAAGGACCATGGCTGGACCTTCCATGGTCATGAGGTGGTCGGCAGCCGCATGGTCCCAAAGATCTTCGGAAAACTCAAGCTTCCGATGAACGAGAAAATGAAGTTCGTTCAGAAGCTGGTGGAGTATCATCTCCGGCCCATCAGCCTGACGAAGGAGAATATAACGGATTCGGCCATCCGACGGCTTCTGTTCGATTGCGGGGACGATATCGACGCGCTGATGACCCTTTGCGAGGCCGATATCACTTCGAAGAACAAGCAAAAGGTAAAAAGATATCTCGAGAATTTCGAACTCGTCCGCGAGCGGTTGAAAGAGGTGGAGGATAAGGACCGTATCCGCAACTGGCAGCCTCCGGTTACGGGAGAGATGATCATGGAGACCTTCGCCCTGCCGCCGGGGAAGCTCGTCGGCGAGATCAAGAGCGCGATACGGGAAGCCATACTCGACGGCGTCATAGCCAACGACTACGCATCGGCCCATGCATTCATGCTGAAAAAGGCGGCGGAGCTAAACCTCCCGGCTGTAAAATAAGCCGTCCGTCCCCTGTCCAAAGGCGTTGATCCAGCCTTCTGCGGCAGGGGTGGCATAATTGTTGGATTTATGTATCTTGTGAACTCAAAATCGACTTGTAGCCATGGCGATACTGAAATTTCGGGTCTATTTGGAGGAGGATGACAGCATTTACAGGGATGTGGCGATACGGCACACGCAATCTTTCCTGCTATTGCACCAGGTGATCCTGAAATCCTATGAATTCGATAGCAAGCACCAGGCCACCTTTTACCGCAGTAATGACCACTGGCAGCGCGGTCGCCAGATCTCGCTGGAATTGTACGAAAAAAACTATCCCAATAAGGAACCCCTGCTGATGGAGGCGACGACCATCGGCTCGGAGATCCGCGACCCCAATCAGAAATTCATCTACGTCTACGATTTCGCGAAGAACTGGTCCTTCCTCGTCGAGTTGATCAATGTCTCCAAAGAAGAAGGCAGCAAGGTGGATTACCCTGTGGTCGTCAAGACCGAAGGTATCGCTCCGTCCCAATACGGCACTAAAGGCCTCGTCGGCGACAAGCTCACGGAGATGGAAGAGAAATACGACCTCACCAAGGGCACCGAAGGCTTCGGCGTAGAAGGAGAATCGGAAGAGGGAGAGTCCGAAGAGGAAGGGGAAGGGGAAGGGGAAGGGGAAGCCGGCGCGCAAGAAGACACCCTTTAACCACCAACATCGGTGCAGCAGCCTACCGTAATAATCATCGTCGGGCCGACGGCCGTCGGCAAAACGGCGGCAGCCATTCGTCTCGCCCGTCATCTGGGCACCCGCATCATCTCTGCGGATTCACGCCAGTGTTATAAAGAACTGGATATCGGTGTCGCCAAACCGACCCCCGAAGAGCTCAGGCTCGTACCGCATTATTTCATAAACAGTCACTCCATCACCGAAGAGGTCAACGCCGCGACTTTCGAAGAGCTCGCGCTGCAGTGGACGTCGGAGATCTTTCGCAAATCTCCCTATGCCGTCATGGTGGGTGGGACGGGGCTCTATATCCGGGCGTTCACCGACGGACTCGACGCTATTCCGCCGGTGGATCAGGGAATTCGAACCCATATCCGGCATCATTATGAAGAAAAGGGCCTCGATTGGTTGCAGGAAGAGGTCCGAAAATATGACCCCGATTTCTATTCTGCCGGCGAGATACTCAACCCTCAACGGCTGATGCGCGCCCTGGAGGTGAGGATGTCCACCGGGCAGTCCATCCTTTCGTTCAGGACCAAACAGCGGCCGCAGCGTCCGTTCGGGATCCGGACCATCGGTCTCCAGTTGCCAAAGGGCGAGTTACACCGGCGCATCGACCAACGCGTCGACGCCATGATCAGGGCGGGCCTGACCAAAGAGGTGGAGAGTCTCGTCGCTTACCGGTCGCACAATGCGTTGCAGACGGTGGGTTATCGCGAGCTGTTCGAATGGATGGACGGGAAGGTATCGCTCGAAAGCGCGATAGCGGCCATCAAGACGTCCACGCGTCAGTATGCCAAACGGCAGATGACCTGGTTTCATCGCGATCTCTCGGTCCGCTGGACAGATCCCGGCACGGCGCTGGAAACCTTGCTCTGAGCATCGGTTTTTTTTGTACATTCAAGCTATGACTGCAAAACTCCTGTTGACAGCCGCGGTCCTACTTATCGGGGGATTCTCCACCGGGGCGCAGGATCTCGGCTTATACACCTTCCGGGATGGAGATGTTATTGCGCAGGACGTGGTAAACAGCCTGATCAATGGCCAGGCATCCAAACCCAATGAATATGCGAAAGTGGTGGAAGGTACTCCTTTTTTCCGCGATGAATGGTCGGATGGCGCCTTGCTGCTGCCCGGCGGAAAGGTGATCGAACATCTCCGGCTTAAACTCGACCTGCTTCAAAAGGAGATCCATTATATAAATGCCGATAGCCAGGAAATGATATTGACCACGCCTGTCCGCGCGGTTAAGCTTGCCGGTTCCACGGGGCCCCTGATCTTTATTTCGGGTACGCCCTGGCGCTCGGTCGAAAGGGCCCTGGACGGAGCCTGGGTGCAGGTGCTGGTCAATGACACGGTAAGCCTTTTGCACGAGATCCGGAAGAAGCAGATCGAGCAGAGGACTTTTGGCGGTACCGCCGCCGAGCGGACCATCTCCGATGACGATGTTTATTATGCGCGGATGAACGGACAACTCCTTCCGGTACGCAGCTGGTCCGATCTGCCCGCGATGTTCGGGGACAAGAAGGAATCGTTGACGAAGTTCACCCGCGACCATCACCTGAAAGGACGCACGCCCGATGAATATGCGCAGGTAGTCGCCTATTACAATACGCTCATTAAATGAAGATCATCTTAACCATAGCAGTCGTCCTTATCGGCAGCGTCTTCGCCCGCGCACAGAAGGTCGTCGATATCACCCACAGCGATGCCGATGTAGTCGGACAGCAGATGATAAACGGCCTGGTCGGAGGCCAGGTGATCACGCCTGTTACCTATGTAAAGCTGACCGAAGGCTCGCCATGGTTCAGCGATGAATGGGCGGATGGCGCCCTGCTGATGACCGGCGGAAAGGTGATCGAACACCTCCGGCTTAAACTCGATCTGCTTCAAAAAGAGATCCATTATAAGAACGCCGATGGCCAGGAGATGATAGCGACCACGCCTATCCGTGCGGTGACACTCAGCAGTCCGGCGGGCACTATTACCTTCGTACCGGGTACTCCCTGGCGCGGCATCGACAAAGCCCTCGACGGCGCCTGGCTGCAGGTGCTCGTCAATGATAAGGTCAGCCTCCTCCACGAGATCCGCAAAAAGATGGCCGACAATACTCCGTATGGCGGCTCGACCGTAGAGCGGACGATCACCGATGTCCACTTCTTTTATCTGCAAATAAATGGCAAATTCCTTCGTATCCGCAGCTGGTCCGATCTGCCCGCGCTACTCGGCGACAAGCCCCAGGCGGTAGCCGCCTTCGTCCGTGACAACCATCTGAAAGGGCGTACCCCTGATGAATATGCGCAGGTAGTGACCTACTACAATACCCTGATCGACTCGCAAAAAGTCACTAAAGATTAAAATTGGACCAACTGTACAAACTGAACGTCAGGGAATTCGGCTATGATTTTTTATGGGGCGTGGCCATGGCCGCAGTACAGAACGAGGGCGCATGGAACAGCTATGGAAAGGGGCCTTCGATCTGGGACACCTTCTCCCGGCGTCAGAGAAAGATCAAAGGCGGCGGCCGTCCCACCGTGGCCTGTGATTTTTATCATCGTTATAAGGACGATCTCTTGCTGGCCAAAGCCCTGGGTTTTTCAGTTTTTCGGTTCTCATTGTCGTGGGCCCGCGTCCTGCCCGAGGGCGTCGGCCGCGTAAATAAAGAAGGCGTCCTTTTTTATCACAAGGTCATCGAAGAATGTCACAAGCTCGGGCTGACGCCTTATGTCACGCTGTATCACTGGGACCTTCCCGTTACACTCGAAAAAGAAGGAGGTTGGACCAGTCATCTCATGCTGCGATGGTTCAGTCGTTGGGCCACACTCTGCGCCACCGAATTCGGACCTGCAGTCAAGGACTGGATCGTTCTCAACGAGCCGTTCGGTTTCACCAGCCTGGGATATATGCTGGGACGTCATGCGCCGGGCAGGATAGGACTTTCCAATTTCCTGCCGGCCATCCATCATGCCGCGCTGGCACAGGCGGAAGGAGGGAGGATCATCCGGCAACTGGTTCCCGGAGCGCACATCGGCACCAGCTTTTCCTGTTCGGAGGTGGTGCCCTATACCAACTCTCCCGAAGACATCCAGGCTGCGCGACGCCTGGACATTCTCATGAACCGGCTCTTTATCGAGCCGGCCCTCGGGCGCGGCTATCCCCGTGAAGACTTCAAATTCCTCGAAAGACTCGAGCTGCACAATCGCAGCTGGAAATATACCGAGCGGATGCAGTTCAACTTCGATTTCATCGGCATCCAGAATTATTTCCCTATCGTCGTCAGGTACAACCCGCTGATCCCCATCGTGCAGGCCTCGGAGGTCAAGGCCTCCAGCCGCGGCGTGCCTTATACCGCCATGGGATGGGAGATCAATCCCGACAGTTTCTATCGCATTCTCAAAAGATTTTGGCTGTATGGCGGCGTGAAAGAGATCATTGTCACTGAGAGCGGCGCCGCTTTCAAGGATGAGGTCGTCGGTGGTATGGTCGACGACAAAGCCCGTATAGACTATTATCAGCAATACCTGCTCGCCTTGCTACGTGCCCGGAAGGAGGGAGTCAATATCAAGGGCTTCTTCGCCTGGACGCTGATGGACAATTTCGAATGGGCAGAAGGCTATCGCGCCCGTTTCGGCCTCATCCATGTCGATTTCGCGACACAGCTTAGGACCATCAAAAGCTCCGGCTATTGGTTCCGCGACTGGCTTACGGATAAAAAGAGCTGAACATTTTCCTACCACCAATTACCGCCAATTTATTCTTAGCCAATGGCTAATAGATCATCGTTTTGTCTAACTTGTCTTACTATTATAAAAATTTTAACAGGTTTTTAATTTTTTTATAAAAGTTCATTAACTTCATGTTAAATTAAATTAAGAGCCATCCCGGACAGCTTTATGCGCGATAAAAACTTGCTTTATAAAGGAAGGATTATCAAACAGCTATATTTCGCGAATGCCTTATCCTGTTCCGATCTCACTGCGCGTATAAAAACGAGTTTACCCTTGACGACTAAAATGGTGAACGAATTGATCAGGGACAACGATATCATGGAGACCGGTTACGCTCCTTCGACCGGGGGTAGGAGGCCGCAGATGTATTCTTTGCGACCGGACAGGATGTACACGCTTGCCGTGGCCATGGATCAGCTCTTCACCCGTATCGTCATCATGGATATGCAGCGGCAGCCGGTGACTGCAGCGGAGAAATTCGAGCTGCACCTGGCAAAGAATCCCAGGGCGCTGGAGACGCTGGCAGAAAAGATCGACGAGCACATCCACCGGTCAGGCATCAAAAAAGACAGGCTGGCGGGCATCGGCATCGGCATGCCGGGTTTCGTCGACTCACGGAACGGGATCAATTACTCTTTCATGGGCGCGGGCGAGAGAAGTGTTTCACAATATATAATGGAAAGGGTCGGGGTCAGGACTTACATCGAAAACGATTCCAGCCTGATCGCCCTTGCAGAATTGAGTTTTGGCGCGGCATATCATAAGAAGAGCGCCATGGTCATCAACCTGAGCTGGGGCATCGGTCTCGGACTCATCCTCAACGGTGAGTTGTTCCGGGGTGGGAATGGTTTCGCAGGTGAGTTTAGCCACCTGCCGCTGTTCTCCAACAACAAACTGTGCAGCTGCGGAAAGAGCGGCTGTCTCGAAACCGAAGCATCGCTGCTGGTCATGGTCGAGAAGGCGAAGGAAGGCATTGCCGGTGGGAGGGTGACCATGCTCACTCAACAGCAGCTCGCGGACAACCCGGATCAGGCCTCGCTGGCGGTGATATCCGCCGCTGGCAAGGGAGACAAGTTCGCGGTCGAGCTGCTGTCCGAGTCGGGTTACAATATCGGACGGGGTGTGGCGATCCTTATCCATCTGCTCAACCCCGAGACCATCGTACTCGGCGGGAGAGGGGCCGCGGCGGGAAAGATCTGGCAGACCGCGATACAACAGGCGCTGAACGAGCACTGTATACCCAGGCTTTCGGCCAATACGACCATCGAGGTCTCTGAACTGGGGTTGGACGCGGAACTCATCGGGGCAGCCGCGCTGGTAATGGAAAATTATGTAAAAGGATCGATAAAGAAAGGAGCGAGTGCAGTCATGGCGCGCTGAGAAAAGCATCGGAAAAAGGATTGAACGGCCATAAGAAAGATAATTGAAAAAGCATTTTCTAAATCAAAACTACAACGTAAATGAGAAAGTTAAAGGCTCATTTGCTCCTGTTCATGCTAACCTGCATGTGGAGCGCAGCACTACTTGGCCAGACCCGGATTTCAGTATCCGGCAACGTCAGGGATAGTGTTGGAAATCCCCTCTCCGGAATTAGTGTTACTGTCAAAGGCACCAAATCGGGCACCTCAACTGACGCCCTCGGCAATTTTAAGATCGGGGCACAAAGGGGTGAGCACCTTGTGTTTTCGGGTATCGGGTTCCTGTCGCAGCAGATCGAAGTGACCGGCGGCACCATTACCTTAGCGATGCACAATGACCCGAAGAGTCTCAACGAAGTAGTCGTGACGGGTTTCGGTCAGCGGAAAAACCTGAGAAAGGTTCCATACTCCGTGACCGAGATCAAGGGCGACGAGATCACCCAGGCGAATAACGCCAACTTCGTCGACGCCCTTCAGGGCAAGGTGGCAGGGGTGTTCGTCGGCCAGGGCGCCGGCGGTCCTTCCTCCAGCGCGAAGATCCGCATCCGCGGTAACGCCAGTCTGAGCAGCAATACCCAGCCGCTGGTCGTCATCGACGGGATACTCATCGAGCCAGGCACTACGGGGGCCGACTCCTGGGGCCAGAACCGCGACTTCGGCAATATCATCAAGGATCTCAACCCCGATGACTACGAAAGCATCGATGTATTGAAAGGCTCTGCGGCGACGGCTCTGTATGGCAGCAGGGGTCTCAACGGTGTCCTCCTGATCACCACCAAAAAGGGACGGGCCCGCAAAGACCTCGGGATAACCTTTACGCATACCGAATCTTTCGATCACGCCTACAAGCTTCCCGACTATCAGAATACCTATGGCGGCGGCATCAAGCCCACTTTCGATAAGGACGCCCAGGGCAACGACATCGTCGACCCGCTGAACGCCAGTATCTACAATACCCCGGACGCCAACCAGTCTTTCGGTCCGAAATTCGACGGCCATATGGTCAAGGACATCGACGGTCGCATGGTACCCTGGGTGGCCAACAAGCCGCTCGACTTCTTCCAGACCGGCAAATACATCAATACGAACCTCGCCATCGAAGGCGGCAACGAAAGCAGCACCTATCGTTTTTCAGTATCCGATCTGCAAAACAATAGCATCATGCCGAACAACAAGCTTCAGAGAGACGCTTTCTCGCTGCGCGCAACCCATAAGATCGGCAGCCTCATCACCCTCGATGCCAGCGTGAGCTATACGATCTCCACGATCAAGAACCCCATCTGGCAGGGTGGTAACTTCAGCCCGCTGTTCGCGTTCACCTATTTTATGCCGCGTAATGCGCCGATCGACTGGTGGCAGCACAACTATATCGACACCGTCAACGGCGGTCAGAAGACAGGCCCCAGCGGTGACCCGTATTATCTCGCGCATACGATGTGGAACTATTACCAGGACAACAGCACCCAGCATGAGAACAACCTGCTGGCGGATCTGGACCTGACCATCAAGCTCGCACCCGGGCTGAGCGCCCTCGTCCGGAGCAATGTCAATACCTACAATTTCTATTCGGAAGAAGACGTCAACGGCAGCGGAAAAGGATTTTCCGGCGGCAGCTATACGCTTATAAAGGGCAGCTACAACAATATCCGCGTACAGGGATTGTTGAACTATACCAAGGAACTCGGCGAGGATTTCTCGCTGAATGCCTCCGCAGGGGGTGAAACCTACCGCAGGCTCGGCGGACAGCGGATCCAGCTGAACACGAACGGCGGTCTCCTGGCCCCGGGACTCTATACGATCACCAATTCCGTCAGCCCGGCATCGATCCAGGTTAACAACACGGACGCACCATATTCGAGCTACCGTAACGATGCCGTCTATGTGATGGGCGACCTTACCTGGAAAAATATGCTGACGGCGAATGCGACCCTGCGGAACGACTGGGTCTCCTCACTCACCTATAAGGATGGCCACGGCAAAGATTACGCGACCTATCCGGCGGTTGGTCTGGCCTGGACGTTCACGGAGCTGCCTTTCTTCAAGAATTCAAATAGCATTCTGTCCTTCGGTAAGCTGAGAGCCAGTCTGGGTTGGTCAGGCTCCTACCCGCAGGCATATTATACGAACACGGCTGGTTTCTACTCGCCGAACGGCACTTTCAACAACTCCGGCAATGGGACCCAGCAGCTGTTTACGTTCCAGGGCTCGAATCTTGGCAACCCCAACCTGGTGGCAGAACGCGCCCGTGAACTGGAATTGGGCGCCGATATCCGCTTCTTCAACAACCGCCTGGGCTTCGATGTGGCCTGGTACAAGAAGAATTCCTTCGACCAGATACTGAACCTCAACACCCCGGTTGAGAGCGGTGCGAGCTCGCAGGCGATCAACGCGGGTAATATCCAGAACGAGGGTGTCGAGATCCTGATGACAGCTACCCCGGTGCAGTTAAGGAATTTTACCTGGAATTCCACCATCAATTTCACCCGCAACAGGAACCAGGTCATCAGCCTCGCGCCCGGCGTCAAATCCTACCAGCTGGAACTGGCATTCGGCGCGGACGAGCAGGCGGTGGCAGAGGCCGGCAAGCCCTATGGTACCGTCGTTACGGGTTATGGCTATGCCATCTATAACGGAAAGAACAGCGCCGCTACCGGCAAGAAAGTGTTGGGTCTCGCTCCCTATGGAACTACAGGCGGATACTATTCTTACCTGCGTAGCCAGGACTATGACGGCAGCACCAAGGAACTGGGCACGATCATGGAGAACTGGCTGGGCAGCACGACACAGTCCTTCCGATACAAGAGCTTCAATCTGAGCGTTCAGATCGACGCCAAATACGGCGGTCTGATGGCATCTGCCAGCCACCAGTATGGCTCCGCAGGCGGCTCCTTCAAGAATTCGCTTCATGGCCGTGACGCCGCATCTGGCGGTCTCGCTTATACGGACGCGAACGGTTCACACAACGACGGCATCATCCCCGACGGTGTATTCAACGACGGTATCGTGATCAAGGGCGTCGACGTCAGCGGTATGAGCTATGCAGACGCCGTAAAGGCAAACCTGGTGACACCCGTCCCCGCCTATGCTTATTATGGCAACCTGAGCCAGTGGTCCAGCGGCATCCGTGAATATTCGACTTTCGACAACTCCTGGATCGCGGTCAGGGAAGTGACGCTTGCTTATGACCTGCCTGCTAGCATCTACACAAAGGTGAAATTCAGCTCGCTGCGGGTAGCCGTCACCGGACGTAACCTTGGCTATCTGTACAAGACGGCGAAGGATGGCATCAACCCCGAAGGTTTCTATAACAATAATTCAGCAGGGTTCGCCGAATACGGTGGTCTGCCGTACACCCGCAGCCTTGGGTTCAGTGTCAAAGCTGGTTTCTAAAGTCTAACAACACGAAAATTGAACTTATGAACAAGAAAAAATATATTGTATCGCTTTCAATAGCCTGTCTGGCGATGGGGGCCTGTAAAAAGTCCGCGTTCGTCGAGACCAACCTGAACCCCACAACGCTGTATGCGGTGGATCCCGCCGACCAGTTCCTCGCGGCGGCAGCGGGTTGCCAGGACGATTTCGAGTATTTTTATGATGTATACCGCGCGGAGAATAACTGGTTACAGTATACGACCAGTCCGGCCGGCAATACCCCCGGTTTCGCAAGGGAGACCGGCAATTTTAATGAACGGTATAGCAAGATCTTTTATGGCAGGGTCGGTACCTATCTGTCGGACATGACCTACCTCGTCTCCCAGATGAAACCGGGCGACCAGGCAAAGCGCGCCTATCAGCTGAGCATTGGCGCTATCTTTAAAGCCTATTACGCATTCTATGTATCGGATATCAATGGCGATATCCCTTACTCGCAAGCCTTCCAGGCTCGCTATGGCGGAACGCTCACTCCGGTGTACGACCGCCAGCAGATGCTGTTCGATACGCTGGACACACAGATAAAGGCGGCAGTAAAAGTACTGGAGACGGCTCAGACTGCCACACAGGTCCCGATGGGCGCCAAAGACCCCTTCTTTCCTACAAGTATAAGTGGTAATGCCGCATTAGAAGCGGCAGAATGGGCGAAGATCGGCAACGCCGTCCGTCTGAAAATGGCGATGCGCCTGATGAAGCGTGACCCGACCAGGATGAAGACGATCGTGACGGAAGTCCTGGCCGATGCGTCGCAGATGGCTTCGACAGACGACACATGGGCACTGTATGCGGGTCCCGCCTTCGCCAATGGCACGGGCAACTACAACCCGGTAGGGTTCTGCGCGGGTAAACCCGTCGTCGACTTCATGAACCTTACGGGTGATCCGCGGGAAAAAATATTCTATCGTCCTGCCCTCCGGACAGGAACTTTTGTCGGCGCACCTACCAGCCCCGACGACGTTGCTCCGAATGCCCAGTTGTTCCTGCATTCCGACAGCGCTTTCTCGCAGCTGCAGCACAGGCTTTTTGCGCCCAACTATGACGAAGGGGACGGCAACGGTTCGGGCACCGGTGTCGCATTCTTCCCGCTGATGACCTATGCCGAGTACTGTTTTATCAGGGCAGAGCTTGGTAACAGAGGGGTAACCGGCGACGATGCCGCTACCTGGTACAACAAAGGCGTGACGGCTTCGATCACCTACTACGACCAGCGTGCACAGGCGGCCGGGATCGCAGGGTATACCAAGGTCACTGCTTCCGACATCACGACTTACCTGACGAAGGTCGCATACGTTCCGGCAACGGGCCTGGACCAGATCGTTTGCCAGGCCTATCTCGACTTCTTCCGTCAACCCAGCGAGGCCTGGGCGTGGTGGAAACGGACGGGCTTCCCGAACACAACCTCTACGATCAAATGGGAACAACCCACGGCCAGCGGCACAGTGCTGACTCTGCCACGGCGCGCGGCGATCACCGTTCTGCTCCCGACGGACCGTAACTACGAGAACCAGCAGGCCGCCTTCAAGAACATGACCTCCGACGGCAACTGGGGCACCGGACCCAACGACTTCAGTGGTCGTGTTTGGTGGGACATGCCATAGCCAACCGCAAAATAGTTCGAACTCCGGGCTGTTATCGGCCCGGAGTTTTTTAATTTTAGGTTCATGAAGAAATTGCTTTTGCCGTTATTTGTATCGTGTGTACTGGTGTTCTCCGGAGCATGGGCCCAACCGCGCACCGCACCCCTGAGGGTCGTCATCTTTCTTTCACCAGAAGGCCCTCTTTGCCAGAACTATTCGCTCCCACTGAACCCGCTATTCAAAAAATACGCCGACAAGGTTCAATTCACGGGCGTCGTCCCGGGAAAAGCTTATTCCGCCGGCGATGTCAACGCATTCACGCAAAAATACCATATCGCCTTTCCCGTATATATCGATTCGGCCAAGACCATGTCCACGTCCTTAAAAGCGACCGTCACGCCCGAAGTGTTTCTCCTCGGCCCGGACAAGAAAGTAATCTATCACGGCTCTATCGACAACTGGATAAAGGACCTGGGCATGCAGAGCGCCCGGCCAACCGTTTTTTACCTGCGGGACGCCATCGATCAGTCGCTGGCGCACCAACCTGTCCGCGTTCCCTATAACAAACCTGTAGGGTGCCTGATCAACGATTACTGACATGAAACGAATTTTTCTGAATATCGCCTTCTTCCTGACCCTTACCGGACCCAAACCGTCCTTCGCCCAGTCTTCGCACCCGACTTTTATGGACGTAGCCCCCATCATCCGTAGCAAATGTGCGACCTGCCACAAACCCGGGCAGACCGGTCCCTTTTCGCTTATCACCTATGAGGACGTAGCCAAAAGGGTATCCTTTATCCGGGATGTTGTGCAAAAGGGGTACATGCCGCCATGGAAAGCCGACAACAACTACGTACACTTTGCCAACGACCGGTCGCTCACCGTTAAAGAAAAAACACTGCTGCTGCAATGGATCGACAACAAAGCCCCCCGCGGCGACGGCCCCGACACGGCCGGGCTGAAGGAAGCCTCCATCCCCGGCACCAGCTATTTTCGCAAGCCCGACCTGGTCCTGAAAGCAAAAGACAGTTTTCGCCTAACCGGCGACAACATCGAACGCTATATCATTTTCAAGATACCCTTCGAGCTGAAGGACTCGGCCAACGTCGAAGCCATCGAGTTCTTCTGCAGCAACAAAAAGTTGATCCACCACGCGAACTACGCCATCCACTCCGTGCCCGACACGAATATCGATATCTACCATACCGACGCGATGCTCAATCTGACCGAGGACGACCGCCGGAAATTCGATCAATACCAACCCTACCGTAAGACCATCACCTACTATGGCGGCTGGATCCCCGGCGCCAGCTATGAACATTTCCCGAAGGAATTCGGATGGGTGATGCCCCGGCGCGGGGTTATTTTGCTGACCGTCCACTATGCTCCTTCAGCCACCGATGAGACCAGCATTTGCGGCGTCAATATCTTTTTCAAGAAGACGCCGGTCACGCGTGTCATGAAAGTCGTGAGCTTCGGGTCGGGGGGCATCGGTCAGAACCAGATCGAGCCGATCTTCTATATCAAGGCCGGCAAAGTAGAGACCTTTCATCTCGAGGTCACCAATCCGAGCCAGGACCAGTCCTTACTCTACGTCTGGCCGCATATGCATCTGCTGGGGAAAGAGTACAAGGCCTATATCACCACCCCGGCGGGCGATACGATCCGGCTGGTGCATATTCCCAATTGGGACTTCCGCTGGCAGGAGATCTACTGGTTCCGCCATCCGATCAAGGTCGTCCAGGGATCGGTCATCCACATCGAAGGCACCTATGACAACACTACAGACAATCCCTTCAATCCGAACAATCCGCCCAAAAATGTTTTCTCGATGGGCGATATGAAGACCACAGATGAAATGATGACCCTCATGATGGGTTTTTTGCCTTATAAGGAAGGAGACGAAAATATCGATCTGCCATGAAAGAACTACTCGCCATACTGGTTTGTTCGGGCGCCTTGCGTCTGGCTGCTCAAAGACCGGACACCACACTGTTCACGTTGCTGGGCGAAAAACAGACCGGCATATCGTTTTCAAACAATATCCGGGAAGACGATTCGCTCAATGTTTTCAGCTACGAGTACCTCTACAACGGCGCGGGCATCGGGATCGCCGATCTCAATGGCGACGGACTCGACGACATTTTTTTTTCCGGCAATACCGGTCCCGATAAATTGTTTCTCAACAAAGGGAATTTCCGGTTCGAGGATGTGACCAGGCAGGCACACCTTTCCGGCAACGGGACCTGGAGCACGGGCGTCAGCATCGCCGACGTCAATGGCGACGGTCTGCTGGATATCTATGTCTGTCATGCCGGCAAATACGATGATTCGACCCGCCTCAGCAACGAGCTTTTTATCTGCCAGGGAATAAAGAACGGTGTCCCCGTCTATAAGGATATGGCCGCCGCCTACGGTCTTGACGCGCCGGGTACCCAATCGACGCAAGCCGTCTTTTTCGATTATGACAAGGACGGCGATCTGGACATGTTCCTGCTCAACCATTCCAACCATACGTATAACCCTTATCTGAATACACGTCAGACGCGCGCCACTCCCGACATGCATTTCGGCAACCGGCTTTTCCGCCAGGACAGGGATAAGGAAGGGCACATCCACTTTACCGATGTCACGCTGCAAGCCGGAATTATTAATAATCCTTTGAATTTCGGACTCGGCGTCGTAGTCAGCGACGTCAATGGCGACGGCTGGCCGGACATCTATACCACCAGCGATTATACGGAACGGGACTGTTTCTATATCAACAATCATGACGGCACTTTTACCGAATCGCTCGAGAAGTCCTTTACCCACATCTCCAAATATTCCATGGGACTCGATATCGCCGACTATAACAACGACGGCCGCCCTGATGTAATGACTCTCGATATGCTGCCCGAGGACAATCACCGGCAAAAGTTGCTGAAAGGTCCCGATGAATACGATGAGTATCATCTACTGCTGGACAGCGGGTATTATCATCAGCAGATGCGCAATATGCTGCATCTCAATGAAGGCGAGGACGAAAAGGGGGATCTGCGGTTTTCCGAGATCGGACAGCTGGCCGGAGTATCCAATACCGACTGGAGCTGGTCGCCGCTGCTTGCCGATTTCGACAACGATGGAAAAAAGGACCTGTTCATCAGCAACGGTTACCTGCGCGATTTTACCGATCTCGATTTTCTGAAGTACACCGTCCCGGATGCTCAGCTGGCCGCGGCGCGTGAGGGTCACACCAATTTCAGGACGTATGATCTCGTGAAGAAAATGCCCTCCAATAAGCTCAGCAGCTATATCTTTCACAATAACGGCGATCTCACTTTTTCTAATATGACGGTGGGCTGGGGGCTTTCGCATCCGGCCGTCAGTAATGCGGCGGCATATGCCGATCTGGATAATGACGGCGATCTGGATCTGGTCGTCTGCACCAACGACGAGCCGGTGATGGTCTACCGGAATAACGGAAGCCAGCTGAAGAAAGATCATTATATCCGGTTGCGGCTGACCGGCCGCGGGTTGAATACGAGGGCGTATGGGGCCAGGGCGGTGTTGACGACCAGCGATGGCTCCAGCCAGTATGAGGAATTGTATCCGGTGCGGGGTTTTCAGTCCAGCATGGCGCCGGAGCTTTTTTTCGGGTGGCCTTCCGGGACGGATGCGCGAAAGATCACGATCACATGGCCCGATGACAGCGTGACGGTGCTGGATAGGCTGGAGGCGGATAGGACATTGGATGTCCGGGAAAACGGGCCCGCCGCGCCTGTGCGGATTGCGGAGCCAAATCGCCTGTTCACCGACGTTACCGCGTCTTCCGGCATTTCCTTCCGTCATCGCGAAAACGATTTCATCGACTTCAAAGACGAACCCCTGCTGCCCTACCAGCTCTCGCGCGAAGGCCCCGCCATCGCGAAAGGGGACGTCAACGGCGATGGGTTGGAAGATATCTTTTTAGGAGGCGCCATCGGTCAGACGGGGCAGCTATTTCTGCAAACGGGGGACGGACATTTTGTTCGGGCGCCGTCGCAACCCTGGATCGCCGATTCCGTGAGCGAGCAGGTGAATGCCCTGTTCTTCGATGCCGATGGCGACGGGGACATGGACCTGTATGTCGTCAGCGGCGGCAATGAATATTCCGAAGGTCCGGGCTACCAGGATCACCTCTATATCAATGACGGGAAAGGGAATTTCACTCTCGCGCCAGAGGGCGCCCTCCCGGTCATGGCCAGCAGCAAATTCGCCATCGCCGCCGGAGATTTCAATCATGACGGAAAGCCCGACCTGTTCGTCGGGGGACGCGGGGTCCCGGGGTCATTCCCGTTGCCCTCACGCAGTTGGCTCTTGCGCAACGACTCCAGAGACGGCGCCATCCGGTTCACCGACGTGACCGATGAGGTATGTCCCGAACTACGCGTTCCCGGGATGGTAAAAGCCGCCGTATTCACCGGGCTCGACGATCCGGGGTACCCCGATCTGCTGATCGCAGGCGACTGGATGCCGGTGCGTCTTTTCCGCAACGATAAAGGAAGGCTATCGGATGTCTCGGGATCCGCGGGTCTGACACATCTTAACGGGATGTGGTCCTCTATTACGCCTGCTGACGTCGACGGGGACGGGAAAATAGATTTTATCCTCGGCAATTGCGGTCTCAACAATCAGTTCAAGGTCTCGCCGTCGCAGCCTATGACATTGTATGTTTCCGACTTCGACGGCAACGGTTCGCTCGACCCGATCCTTTGTTATTATATCGGGGGAAAAAGCTACCCGATGGCGTCGCGCGACGAGCTGCTCGATCAAATCGTTACGCTCCGGAAGAAGTTCAACAGCTATAAGGCCTACGCGGACGCCACGATCACAGATATCTTTCCGCCGGAAAAATTGGCGAAGGCGACGGTATTACAGTGCGATCAGCTGGCTTCGGGCGTCCTTTACAACCGGGGCGGCGGCCGGTTCTCATTTTCGCCGCTGCCTACGGCCGCCCAATTCTCGAAGATATATGGTGTCGTCGTGGATGATTTCGACGGCGACGGAAAGAAGGATATCCTCGTATCCGGGAACTTTTTCCCATACCGTACGCAGCTCGGCCGTTGCGATGCCGGGCTGGGTATGTTGCTTCGCGGACCGGATCTTCAGCCCGTGGACAATGCCCTCTCCGGCGCGTACATCGGCGGCGATGTCCGGGGAATGGTGGAAGTAAAGGATCGCGTCGGGGATCGGTTGCTTGTGGTAGCGAAGAACAATGATGCCGTGCAGGTGCTGAAGGTGAACGGGCAGCCGCGCCCGGTTGCACAGGCTGGTGGGACGCGAGCCTTCGTCAGGCGGATAGTGGCACCGGGACCTATCGCCGATGACGCCGAACCCCTGCGACGCGCGCAGGCGGCGCTGACGGATATCATGGTCCACGATATCTTTTCCCCGCCCGTGGCCAGCCGTATTTATCTCTACAGTAATATCGCCGCATACGAAACCCTCGTCAAGGCGCATGGACACGATTATATCTCATTATACGGCCAGGTGAAGGGTTTTCCCGACATACCGGCCCCCGAAAAAAAGATCGATTTTCCCCTCGCCGCCGTCTATGCGTATTTGCTGGTAGGCCGGCGTATGATCTTTTCCGATAGCGTCATGCAGGATTCCATCCGGGCTATACTCGGGTCTATGCAAAAGCCCGCTGCCGCGGAATACCAGGCCTCGCTGAAGTACGGGCAGACCGTTGCCTCTCTGATCATCGCCTGGTCGGATAAGGATCGGTACACCGAGACCCGGCGGCTGCCAAGGTATCGCATCCTGCGTCAGCCGGGCAAATGGATACCGACGCCGCCCGTATATATGTCCGCGGTAGAGCCCTATTGGAACCGGATACGGCCTGTGACGCTGGACTCCGCCGGGCAGTTCAAGCCGGCAAAGGCGCCGCCCTTCAGCAAGGATACCGGCAGCTATTTTTATCACCAGGCTTATGACGTCTTTCGCACCGTCAGGGCATTGACGGATGAACAAAAAAACATTGCCAACTTCTGGGATTGTAACCCCTTTGCCGTCACCATGGAAGGGCATGTCGGATATTCGACCAAGAAGATATCGCCCGGAGGGCACTGGATATCCATCGTATCGACAGTTTCGCGTCAGCGACACCTGGATATGATGGAGACGGCCGGCGCCTATACGATCACCTCGATCGCGATCTTCGATGCCATCATTAGCTGCTGGGATGAAAAATACCGGAGCAACGTCATCCGCCCCGAGACCTATATCGACTCCTATATCGATGAAGGCTGGCGACCCATCCTTCAGACGCCGCCTTTCCCCGAATATACCAGCGGGCATAGCATCATCTCGACCGTCGCCGCTGTCGTCCTGACGAAGTGGTTTGGGGATCACTGCGCGTTTACCGATGATACCGAGCTGGAATTCGGCTTGCCGGAACGGCATTTCGACTCGTTCAGACAGGCGGCGGGGGAGGCGGCGATCTCGCGGTTATATGGCGGCATCCATTACCGCGCAGCCATCGAGGCCGGCGTTAGCTCCGGCGACCATATCGGAGAATGGGTATTGCAGAAGATCAATCTCAAACGATCGTATGCGGCCAAATAGGCCATACTATATTGTGGCAATATTGATGCTCGCCATCGGGGGGATCGGAGCCCGTTGGACCCGACCGCAGCCTCCTTCAGGATATGTCGGCGCCGAGCCCTGCAAATCATGTCATAATGCCATCTACA
>DASYSV010000576.1:0-11519 GCA_036010185.1 Puia sp. | reverse complement strand
TAGTGCAGGAAATGAAGGCCATGGAAGATTCACTTTCGGCCGCTGAAAGAAGGGACGTAGGATTTGTGCTGGTATCATTCGATGCGGAAAGGGATGATGCTGCGCATCTGGCGCAGTTCGCCGAACAGCAAGGTTTGGACGGTCGTTGGGTATTGCTACATGGTAGTCCGGAGCAGGTGAGGGAGTTATCGATGCTATTGGAGGTTCGATATAAGCGCCTGGAGGACGGTAATTATACCCATTCGAATGTCATCGTCATACTGGACAGGAACGGTGGTATCGAAAAGACGCTGCCGGGTCTGGAGCCGGGGAAGGATTCGGCTGTTCAAATCATCGGTCGGCTGGCTGCCCGCTGATCATCTAAATGTTGAGCTATGCTAAGAACGGAAACTTGTTGCGAAAATCCCTGTTTCCTCTGCCGGCATTGTCTTGCGCAGTGGAAAGAGACAATTTTGGAGGAAAGACGCGTGTTGCATTTTAAGAAAGGGCAACCTATCATCAGGGAGGGTGAAAAGGCCGAAGGGCTATATTATATTACGGCCGGCGCGGTAAAGGTGCATCAGTCATGGGGCGCCGGGAAGGAGTTCATTTTGCGTTTTGCCGGGGCCGGCGATGTGGTCGGTTACCGGGCGCAGGGGGCAGCGGACTGTTCTCCCATTTCAGTGACAACCCTGGAAGCCACGACGGTATGCTTTATTACCAATGAGTTCGTTGAACATATTTATCGCGCTGATCCGTCTTTTCTGTATACCATGATGCGGCTGTATGCGACGGAACTGCGCGCGGCGGAAAACAGGATGCGCGATCTGGCGATTATGCCGGTGAAGGGGAGGGTGGCTGCGTCGCTGTTTACGATCCGGGAGGTATTCGGGATGGACGACCGGGGATATACGCTGGTGCCGGTCACACGGCTGGATATTGCCTGTCATGCCGGAACGACGTATGAGGCGGTATTCCGGCTTCTGAGCGAGTGGGTGGGGAAGGGATTTGTCACTACGGAGGGAAAGAAAATACAGATCAGTGACGACGCAGCATTGCGGCGTTTGACTCGGGTGGATTGATGCGCGACTTTCAAGTAATTATTCACTACTCATTTACCCGCATGTTCAGACCCAAAATACTCGACACCCTGAAAGGATACGGAAGGCGGCAACTCAGTAATGACCTGCTGGCAGGCCTGATCGTGGGGCTGGCGATCGTGGCAGGATTCATCATTTCGGCGCTTGGCGGGAGCAGGGTCCAGATAGGAGGTCCCACCGGCGCTTTCATCGTTATCGTTTATGGCATCGTTCAAACGCGGAGACAATGATGAGACCGAAGGGTTGGAGTACTCCGAAAAGATCGATCTGCCGGACGGGGTGGCCATTTTTGAAATATCCGGCCCCTTATTTTTTGGCGCTGCGTATAAGTTTCAGGATGCCATCCGAATGACCGAAAGCCGACCAAAGGTGCTGACCATCCGGATGCGCAATGCACCGGTGATCGATGCTACAGGTATCCGGGTGCTAAAAGAGGTATTCAGCCAATCGAAACGGCGGGATACGAAACTGATCCTCTCGGAAATTTCCAACGCTCAAATAATCAAGGACCTCGCTGATTCCCGGCTGCTCTTCGCCATTGGGAAGGCCAATGTGACGGATACATTGCCACGCGCGGTCGAACGGAGTACGGCTATTTTGTGCTGAGCGATGCTTTTGGTTTAGCTGCGCTGTGGGATTCACGCGTGCGCCGGAGCGAGAGTGTTGTGTTCAATTGTATGTTTCCTGGATGATGAGGATACGGAGTCTTCTGCGCCATTCTTCGACTTTTTCGGCGGTGGCCCCGACTGCACTGATCTCTTTTTGCAGCAGGGCGAGCAGTTTTGCCAGGGAGAGTCCGGCGCGGGTGCCGAGACGGAACGTTGCGGTCCCGTTGGATTCCTGTTCCAGCAGGACGGTCAACCGCTGGTGCTGATTGGAGAGGTTATCCAGGTATTGATTCAGTACCAGTTGAATATCGCGAAAGTCTGCGGGATGAAAAGGGGCTGCTTTTTTTCCGGCAACCAGGGCTTTTAAGCGCTGTACACGGCGGCGGGTCGCTTCCCGGCAGATGTCCACGGTTTCCATGAGGAGGGCAAGCGCTTGCGAGACACTTTGGTAATAGCGTCCTTTGTGTGGTGTCTTATGGGCAAATGCGGTGAATTGCCGGCGCATTTGCCCCGCGTACGCGGACAGTTGCTTGCTGGTATTCAGGTCTTCCTTTTCCATTTTATCGATCAGCGAGCCGATGAGTGCCGAATGGGCAAGCTTCCGTTCGAGGAACTGGTCGACAAGACGGCGTTCTTTTTTGGTGCAGGAGAAATGTCTGAGCACCATGTTCCTGTATTGATGATCCTGGCAGGGAAGTGCGATCTCTTCTTCACGGAATTGCCGGAGGAATGATATGTGCACGAGTTGCATGGCTGAAAGATTTTAAGGAAAGGTAAGGATCGGGACAGGGGGTAAATCAGGATCAGGATCAGGTATCGGAATGATCTTCTCCCTGTGGTTGCACTGATGAAACTCAGGTGTGACAAGTCTCGCTGAACGGGATCAATTTGGCACATGTTGGTAACCAGTCTCATCTCCACTGCTGACCGGGGTTCTTTTCCGGGGTTTTGGCCTGTGGTATCTTTATGAGTGAACAGATTTTTCACTATAAAACATATTTATATGAGAACAGATGCAGACATTCAAAAAGACGTGATGGCACAGTTGAAGTGGGAGCCATTTCTTAATGCTGCCGAGATCGGCGTATCGGTAAAAGACGGTGTCGTAACGTTATCAGGGCGGGTGGACAGTTATAACAAGAAGTACGGGGCCGAGATGGCGGCGAGAAAGATCCTTGGAGTGAAGGCCGTGGCCGAAGATATCCATGTGGGTGTATCGCCGGCGTACCGGAGGACGGACGACGAGATTGCCGCCGCGGTCGTGGGTGCCTTAAAATACCATATGGCCGTTCAGGAGGAAAGGATCAAGATCAAGGTCGAAGACAGCGTTGTTACATTGACAGGAGACTGCGACTGGAATTTTCAGCGTAAGGCTGCTGAAGATGCCATCCGAAATCTGCCGGGGATCATTCGGGTCAATAATTTTATCGTTGTAAAGACGACTCCGACCTATTCCGATGTCAACGAACTGATCCACAAGGCGCTAAGACGTCAGGCTTTGGTAGATGCCGATAAGATCGAGATCGAGGTGATAGGCAATACGGTCTATCTGAGGGGGACGGTACGGTCGGTTGCGGAAAAGGACGATGCGGAGTTGGCCGCCTGGTCGGCAAAGGGCGTTACGAGCGTGCTGAATAAGCTGGTGGTCGAAGCGGCGGAGTATGTTTTTTAGGGATTATTAGAAGGGAGGTATGAGAGATCGCCCGCTTTGGCGGGCGATCTTATTGTCAGGAAAATTCGCCGTGTTCATTCACTTCGACTCTGATGCGTTGGTTACCGTTCTCCGGGACGAGTTTGTACTTCTTGATCGCATTTCCACCGTCGGTGTCGAAATAGTTTACGAGGAACACATCTTTGCTAATGCCCCATTTGGGATATTTGGTGGTCACTGCATAAATGACGACAGACGGCAAAAGAGCGTTTTTGTATTTTTCTGCGGTACGCAGCAATTTTCCATTTGCGTGACCCTGGGCAGGGGCTGCTGAGCTATCGCCGGAGCAGTGTAGGATTATCGCTTAAAGCTAGGTCATAGAAGGGGCAGTAAAGCTGATAGGGGTCACGGGAGACGTTGATCGTGGTCAAGTATGGTCGGGTTTGTAATGCGTATTTTTAGCGAAAAGAAAATATGACCGAAGCTTATGACGTGAAAAAGCGGAAGCCGGCGGAAAAGCCTTCGGAGATCCCGATGCCAAACAAGACGCCGGAGGTAGTTCCTGAAACCCCGAACGAGGAGCCGGTTTATCCTGAGCGGATGCCCGAGATCAGGCCGGAAGAGGAGCCGAAAGAGCCTATTGCTCCGGAAATCCGACCCCCCGGAAATGATCATGTCTTCAGGTATTTGGGGATCGGTCGTCACCCAGCAATACGCCCCAATTCCTGAAGCCGGCGGAATGATCGAAAATAATTTTTATGACGGCTATTACGGGCATTGCAAGAAACATTCCTGAAATACCGGCCAGGGCCCCGCCGGTGAAGATCCCTGCAATCGAAACGAGCGCGTTGATCTTTACCTGTGCGCCCACGATACGGGGCATCAGAATGTTGTTGTCGAGGAACTGGACAACGGCGATGGCACCGAAGACGATAAGCACGTCCAATAGGTTTTCCGAAGAGGCAAGCACGATGACAATCCCCAGGATATTTCCGATCAGGGGTCCCAGGTACGGGATGAGGTTCAGGAATGCGAAGAGGATACCGATCAGGAAGCCGTGTTTGATCCCCGCCAGGGTCAATGTGCCGCCTAACAAGATAATAATATAGCTGAATTGGATGAGCAGGCCGACAAGATACCGCAAGACCACCCGTTCAAGTAATGGAATGATGCGGCCTGCTTCTTCCTGTCCTCTTTTCCTGACAGACATGGTTATAAACTTTATGAAAATCTTTCTATAGAAGAGGATGAAGAAAATATAGGCGGGAAGGATGCCGAATAGTACAAACCATCTGGAAAGTGACGTCACCGTTTGTTTGAGTGCGCTTTCGACGTAAGCGAGAAGTCTGTCGTTGTTTTGGTGAAGAATCGTCAGTTGCTCGTCGGGAGAATAACCAAAGACCTTTCGGATCCAAATGCTTAGATGATCGAGGAGCCTGTTGACATTGCGCGAGATGGCCGGGAGGTCTTGAAGAAACGAGGAGAGCTGGTCATAGAAAAGCCAGCCGATACCGCCGGCGAAGATTGTCAGGCAGACGATCGGAAGCAGGATGGCAGCAATTTCCGGAATTCCGATCTTCCGGAAGAACCGGAACAGCGGAAGGAGAAGAATGCTGATAAAAAGCGCGAGCAGAAGGGGTACGATGATATACTTCCCTGCCGAGAGGATGAATCCTACGGCAAGGAGGCCGAGCAGCTCGATGGAGCGCTTGACTGTGATAGGTATATCATTCATAGGGAGGCGGTGGCGATTAAAATCGATTTCATTCCGGTAATTTAGAAGAAGTTGCCGCTGCAAAGGGTGACGCTGGTCAGGGTAAACGATGATCTTCAGTGGCAGCAATGGCATATTGTTCCCATTGGCTTACCTTTAGCTTATGCACCTGTATGAGGCGCTGGCTATACTTACGGTCATCGCAACCGTTTTTGGGTATATCAACTACCGGTTTATCCGGCTGCCCGATACGATCGGCGTGATGCTGATCTCTGTGGTTGCGTCCCTGAGCATTATCGCAATAGGCCATTATGAACCGCAGCTATTCCGAGAGTTTACCGCGTTTATCCGGGGGATCGATTTTTACACCGTGCTCGTCAGGATCATGCTTGGCTTCCTCCTGTTTGCCGGCGCCATTCATATTCACGCTAACGAGCTTCATCGGCTAAGGGCTCCGATTCTTACGTTCTCCACGGTAAGCGTGGTACTTTCCACCTTTATCACGGGCGCGCTGTTCTATTGGCTGTGCCGCATCGTTAACGAGCCCGTAGGTTTTATTTATTGCTTGCTATTCGGTGCGCTGATCTCTCCAACGGACCCGATTGCGGTCCTCAGTCTGCTCAAAAAGGCAGGTATTCCCCGCTCACTGGAGGTTAAGATTACGGCTGAATCGCTGTTCAATGACGGAGTGGCTATTGTCCTTTTCATATGCATGTATGAAATGGCCGTTTCGGGGACGGAAAACTTGTCGCCAATGAATGTGTTTCTGTTGTTTGTCCGACAGGCCGGCGGCGGGATCGTGCTTGGCCTGGCCCTTGGTTATGCGGGTTATCTCTTGTTGCGGTCTATCGACTACTACCAGCTGGAAATCATGATCACTGTGAGCATTGTGATGGGCGGAAGTCTCCTCGCGGAAACGCTCGGAGTAAGCGGCCCGCTTGCTATGGTGATAGCGGGGATCGTCACGGGCAACAAAAGCCGCCTGTACGGTATGAGCGACCTTACAAGGGACTATTTAGATAAATTTTGGGCTTTGGTGGACAATTTGCTTAATGCAGTGTTATTCCTGTTGATCGGCTTCGAACTGCTGATTGTCCCGTTTCGCGGAGCATGGCTCTTTCTGGGAGGGGCCGCCATCGTGGTAGTTCTTCTCGCCCGACTTCTCTCGGTATGGATCCCTATACGGTTGCTTCGCCTTGGGTCAGGTTTCCATAGGAATTCCGCCGGCATCCTCACCTGGGCCGGTCTTCGCGGCGGACTGTCGCTGGCGCTGGCGCTCTCGCTGCCGGCGGACATGCACGGAAGCCTATTCCTCGTCATTACCTATATGATCGTGCTGTTTTCGATCCTCGTTCAGGGTCTTACCATTGGGCGCTTTGCGGCAAGCTTCAGGAGGTAGACTGGGTTTTTATTAATGATATCGATCAGTCTGCCGGGTAATGAGGGTCATCGGGTAATTGTGTAAAAGGCGGTAGGTTGGGGTCATGGTACAAATTGTTACGTTAACATTCAATCCTTGCATCGACAAAAGTTTTGCGACGGAGACGATCGTCCCCGACCGGAAGCTCGCCTGTACTTCGCCGCGCGTCGACCCTGGTGGGGGAGGTATCAATGTGGCGCGGGCAATCGGGAAATTGGGGGGCGCGGCGCTAGCGATCTATCCTGCTGGCGGACCGCAGGGTCAACTTCTGACGGATCTTCTCCGGGAGGAACAGGTGCCGGTGAGGCCGGTGCGGATAGCCGGGGATACGAGGGAGAACATCAATGTGACGGAATCTTCCTGCGGACGGCAATATCGATTCGTGGTTAAGGGTCCTGCACTGACGGAAAAAGTGTGGAAGGAGTGCCTCGAGGGTTTGGATGAGGTTTTGAAAGGAGGGTATATAGTAGTCAGCGGCAGTCTGCCCGAGCCGTGGCCTGAAGATATTTTTGTAAAGATCAGGAAGATGGCGGATGATAGGCGTGCGCACCTCATTGTGGATACCTCGGGTAAGGGTTTGGAGGCCGCTTTGCGAGCCGGTGTATATTTGGTCAAGCCCAGTATACGAGAATTGGAATCGCTGGCGCTGGCCATGGGGTTGGCTGGGGGAGAGCCTTGCCGGACGGCAGACTATATCGTCGGCGGTGGGCTGGCCGAAGTAGTGGTGATCTCGGCGGGACCCGGCGGCGCTATGTTGGTGACAAAGGAGGGCGTTAGGGAGTTCCGGGCGCCGGAGGTCTGTAAGGTAAGTACAGTAGGCGCGGGGGATAGCATGGTCGCCGGGATTGTGCTGAACCTGTCGCGGGGGGCTTCGATGGAAGAGGCGGTTAGATATGGGGTTGCTTGTGGGAGCGCTGCGGTGATGAATCCTGGTACGGCGCTATGCAGGCGGGAGGATGTGGATGCGTTGTGTGCGCGGGTGGACTGTGTGGTCCCTGTTATGTTGAAGCAATAATCATCAATTTCCCGCTAATTTTTGATTGGCGCGTTTTTGGGCTTCTTTTTCCTGCTTTTTGAAGTAGCCGCGGAATAGAAAGTTGTGTTTGAGGGCTTCCATGTTTTCGTTGAAGGCGGCGGTTCCCTTACGGATGTTCTCCATGCTGGCGGACAGGTTCGCGGATAAGGTGGAGTCAGTGACCAGCGTGTTGGCATTGCCGGCAAGATTGCCGATTCGGGCGGCGGCGCTGTTAAGCTGATCGCCGGCGGAGCTGATCTTTGCTACCGCTGCCTCCAGGGCGGTGGCGAAGGCAGTATCTTTCAGAAGGCGGCCCACAGACCCTTTTCCTGTGGTGATGTCTTCCGCCAGTCCGCGGAGCTGTGCTGTCATGGCATTGGCATTGTTGCTGGCCTGGCGGATATTGTCGAGGGAGGACCGGACGTCGAGTGCAATACGGCGGTCAGAGAGGATGTTCCAGAAGGCATCGCTGTTATTGATACGTTCGACGGTGAACTTCAGTCCTTGGGTGATGGCGACGATATTGGTGCCGGCCTTGTCGAGGGTACGGAGCATGTCCTCGGTGCTGACCACCTGCTGTGACGGGAGCCTATCGCCTTGCTGAACCTGTGAGGCACGCCCGGCGACCGGCGTTATATCGATCACTTTGTTGCCAATGAGGCCTTCCGTTCCGATGGAGGCAAGGGCATTTCGGTGGATAAAGGGTTTCATCTCTTCATCGATGAGCAGTGTGGCTTCGATGGTGGTGTCGTCAATGACGCGTACGGTCTTGACGGTGCCGGCCTGCAGACCCGCAAAACGGACGTTGTCGCCGGGGATCAGCCCGTTGGCATTCCTGAACCGTGACCTCAGCACGAAATGCGAGCCGAAGATGTTCTCATTACGGCCGATGACATATAGGGTGGATATCATCAGCACCAGGCCGGCCAGCACCAGTATGCCTAATTTGAAATTTTTGATATTCGTTTTTTCCATGATAGAGAGTTTATTCGAAGAATTGGCAGATGTTACGATCGGCGGAATGCTGCAGACTGTCAAAAGAGCCTTCGGCGTAACACTTTCCGTCTATCAATACCGCTATTTTGTCGGCCGTCAACCTTACGCAATGCATGTCATGCGAGATGATGATGGAGGCCGTGTGATATTTCTTTTGCATCTCCACGATGAGCCCGGAGATCTCTTTGCCGGTGACGGGGTCGAGCCCGGTGGTGGGTTCATCATATAGGATAATGTCGGGTTTAAGGATCAAAGTCCTCGCAAGGGCGATGCGTTTGCGCATGCCGCCGGACAGTTCCTCGGGCAGCAGGTCGACCGTATGCGCCAGTCCGACATTGTCGAGGACTTCCATGACCATGGCGTCGACTTCCTCCTGGGAGATACTGATCCAGTGGCGGCGTAGCGGAAACTCGAGGTTTTTGCGGACCGTCATGGAGTCATAGAGGGCATTGCTTTGAAAGAGGAAGCCGACTTTAGCCCGGACGCGGTCCAGCTCTTCATGATCCAGGCCGGGAATATTCTGACCGAAGACCAGGATGGAGCCGCTGTCGGGTTTCAATAAACCTATGATGCATTTGATTAGTACGGATTTTCCGACGCCGGATTTCCCGAGCACGACGACATTTTCTTCTTTCCCAACCGTCAGATTGAAGTCGTCCAGGACGATATTGGAACCGAAACGTTTGCGGAGGTGTTCGATGACGATGACCTGTTCTTTCGGCGTTGGCTGCGGTTCAGGGATGAGGGGTTGGTCTTGGGTCGGCATGTGTTCCGGGATGAGGGGTTGGTCTTGGGTGGTTGGGCTTTCCGGGAAGATATGTTGTTCGATGGTTGTCATGTCTTCAATTGAGTCCGAGAACGTCGGTGACCTGTACTACGACCAGGTCGATGATAAAGATGAGTATCGAGGAGAGTACGACGGCGGAATTTGCAGCCTTTCCTACGCCTTCTGTGCCTTTGCTGGAAGTATAGCCTTTATAGCAGCCGATGATGCCGACTGCGAATCCGAAGAAAAAGGTCTTGATGAATGCGGGAAGGACGTCTCCGAATGCGAAATTATCCAGCACCTGACGGAAGAACAGGTGCCAGCTGGTGGTGCTACGGATGTTGACCCCAATGAAGGCACCGGCAAGGCCGATGCCGTCGCCCAGGATCACGAGCACAGGCAGCATGAGTGTAGAGGCGGCGACCCGCGTGACCACGAGGTATTTGAACGGATTGGTGCCGCTGACTTCCATGGCGTCGATCTGTTCGGTGACCTTCATCGAGCCCAGTTCGGCGCCCATGCTGCTGGCGATCTTCCCGGCAAAGATGAGGGCGGTTATGACTGGCCCGATCTCCCGGACGATGGCAATGCCTACCATCGCTGGGAGCTGCGATTCCACTCCGTAATTCACGAGCGAAGGACGCAATTGCATTGTGAGTACCAGGCCCATGATGAAACCGGTGAGCCCAACGAGCGGAAAGGAGTTATACCCGATAAGATAGCATTGCCGGAGCAGTTCGCTGAATTCAAAACGGCGTTTACCGGTCTGCACGAAATACTGACCCGTGAACCGGGCGACTGTGCCCGTTTCTTCGAGGAATTGCCGGAATTTTGTGGGCTGCGGCATGTTGTTCGGTTGTATCGCTAAAGTATTGTATGGGGATGATCTTTGTATTGAACCTCGTCATGTTATGGGATGATCGTTCTCAGGTGTGACGAGCGTCAGGGGTTTGGGATAATCGTTCTCAGGTGTGACGAGCGTCAGGATGCTGATTGACCGCGATCATCGTTCTATGGCGGGGTCCCGGGGGATATTTGTGAAAATCCACTGAATGGAAGCTAACTTTTTAGAGAAATATAACCAACCGGCGCCCCGATATACAAGCTATCCGACGGTTCCTTTTTGGAAGGATCATATTGAAGGTGTCGAATGGAGGGCAAATTTTATCGGGCGATATAACGAGTCCAACAGCAATGAAGGGATGAGCCTGTATATACACCTCCCCTTTTGCGAATCTCTTTGTCTTTATTGCGGATGCACCAAAAAGATCACGACCAATCACGGGGTGGAGGAGGAATATATCGATGCGGTGCTGGCCGAATGGCGGCTTTATCGGCAATTAATGGGACAGCCGCCGGTGATCCGCGAGCTGCATCTTGGAGGAGGTACGCCGACTTTCTTTTCGCCTGGCAATCTTGAACGACTGGTAAAGGGTTTGCTTTCGACGGCGGTAGTGCATCCCGATCATGCGTTCAGCGTGGAAGGACATCCTAACAATACGACGCGGGACCACCTGGAAACGTTGGCTGACCTGGGGTTTAACCGCATCAGCTATGGGGTACAGGACCTTAATCCGGAGGTGCAGAAGGCAATAAACCGCGTGCAGCCCTTTGAAAATGTCCGGCGGGCGACGGAGGAGGCGCGGGCTGCGGGTTTTGCGGCCGTCAATTTCGATCTGATCTATGGCCTTCCACTACAAACACCGGAATGTCTGCGAAGGACGATCGAAGGATCTGTTAGTCTTGCGCCCGACAGAATAGCCTTTTATAGCTATGCGCATATGCCCCGGGTTATCTGCAACCAGCGGCTGATCGATACGGTAATGCTGCCTTCTGCCCGGGAGAAGATCGGTTTGTATGGGATGGGTCAGCTATTATTGACGGAACATGGGTATGCGCATATCGGAATGGATCATTTTGCGCTGCCCGGGGACGAGCTATATCGGGCATGGAGGCAAGCGAGGCTGCACCGCAATTTTATGGGTTATACTACGCAGAAAAGCGGGCTGTTGCTCGGTCTGGGTATGAGCGCTATCAGCGATATCGGTACTGCCTTTGCGCAGAATGACAAACAGCTCACTAATTATTATCGGTCCATCGCGGCGGGCGAGCTGCCGCTGGTCAGGGGATATTTTCTGACAGAGGAGGACGTGGTTTTCCGGCGGTATATCCTGGACATCGCCTGTAAAGGAGCTACTGTCTTCGACCCGGCGTCGGCGGCGCTTTTGAAGGAATGGACGCTGCCGCGGCTGAAAGAATTGGAACGGGAT
>DASYSV010000559.1:0-6644 GCA_036010185.1 Puia sp. | reverse complement strand
GAATGAGATCGATGGCGCCGATGATCCTTTGCAATTCTTCTTCGGCCCCCACCGTCTCCGCGCCTGGACGGGTGCTCTGACCGCCGATATCGAGCCAGTCCGCACCTTCGCCGATCATGCGGTCGGCGTGCTCCAGCAATGCGTCATCCTCCCGGACACGGCTACCGCTATAAAAGGAATCCGACGTCCTGTTCAGGATGCCCATGATGATGGGGCGGTCGATCAGGAGTAGCCTGCCTCTGCTATTCAAAGTGAACATAATTGGTTATAATTGCATCCGGAGCCGTTGAAAACGGGTCGACCGAAGGTCAGACATTGGCGTTAAAATAGCAAGAGAACTGGTATCAATTGTAACATATTTATGAAAATAACGGAAGATCAATATGACGCGGCGGTGCGGACATGCAGAGGTATTTTTTTACAAAAGACGCGGGATTATGGCACTTCCTGGCGGGTATTGCGCACGGTCTCCATCGTCGATCAGCTGTATATCAAAGCGCGACGGATCCGGACCTTACAGGAGACAAAGACGGGAAAGGTAGGAGAGGATAAAGCCGGGGAATTCCGCGCTATGGTCAACTATGGGGTTATCGGGCTTATCCAGCTGTCCATCGAACCCGGGGTTGCCGAAGAGTTGACGGAGATTGAAGCCAGTGAACGCTATGACGGAAAGATCGCGCTGGCACGGGAGACCATGCTCGCCAAAAATCACGACTATGGCGAGGCCTGGCGGGAGATGAGCCAGGAAGGCTTTACCGACCTGATCCTGATGAAGCTGCTGAGGATACGTCAGATCGTCGCCAATGACGGGAAGACCCTGATCAGCGAAGGCGTCGATTCCAATTACATCGATATCATCAATTATTCCCTTTTTGCCCTCATCCTTATCGACGAAGGCAAACATACGCAGTAAACGCAGGTATCATGAAGACCATCCTTTCCGTTATACGGGCGATCGTAGGCATCCTGTTCATCTTCTCCGGATTAGTAAAGGCCAACGATCCGCTGGGTCTGAGCTATAAGATGCAGGAGTTCTTCGGGGTATGGAATTTCCATTTGCTGGACCATTTGACACTGGCCTTCTCGATCCTTATGATCGTTTTCGAGATCGTGGCGGGCGTGGCCGTCCTGCTGGGCTGGAGGATGAAATTGTTCAGCTGGCTGCTCCTGCTCCTGATCATCTTCTTTACATTCCTGACGGGTTATGCGTATCTCACCGGCAAGGTGCGCGAATGCGGCTGTTTCGGGGATTGTATCCCACTCTCGGCGGGTGAGTCGTTCGCCAAGGACATCATCCTGCTCGTACTGATCCTTGTCCTGTTTGCCCTGCGAAGCCGCATCCGGCCGGTCGCGTCGCCGACTGTCAGCGCCGCGCTGCTTACGATGACGGTCGTGTTTTCGGTCGCCTTTCAATGGTTTGTCCTGATACACCTGCCATATGTGGACTGTCTTCCTTATAAAAGGGGCAACGATCTCGTTGAAAAAATGCAATCACCGCCCGGCTCGGTACCCGACAGCACGGTCATCACGCTCGTCTATAATAAGAATGGAAAACAATTGGAGTTCGGGGCAGGTGCATTCCCGGCAGATTTCGACAGCACCTATCACTTCGTGAATCGTTATGACAAGCTGGTGCGAAAAGGGAATGCGGAACCGCCGATCCATGACTTCAATCTCGTCACTGCCGGGGGAACGGATACCACGCAGGAGGTGCTGGCCGCAAAAGAATATAAGCTCTTCCTGTTCCTGAGGGAACTGGAGGAAGAATCCCCTTCCTGGAATAAGGCTTTCAGCATTATCCTGACCATGACCAGGGCCAAGCGGATACCCATCTATATCATCACTGCCGATTTTGAGAATGTGGAAGCCTGGACCGTCCGTCAGGGCATCGCGAATGCCGTTACGGTGCTCAAATGCGATGCCACGGCGATCAAGACGGCGGCAAGGGCCAACCCTACGCTATACCTTATCCACGGAAGCACGGTCAAGGATAAATGGAGCTATGCCGATCTCGATGCCGCGCTGCCCTCGGTGAATGAATTGGGAGAACAACTGGCCGCCCCGGCGCAACATTAAACATGCTTCGATATCTCATACGACGATCTTTTTACGGTGTGCTGGTCATGCTGGGAGTGGTTGTTACCGTTTTTTTCCTGTTCCAGGGATTCGGCGACCCCTCGCGTCTCATTATCGGGCAGCGTGCTGACGCGGCCACCCAGGACAACATCCGGAAGGAATTATATCTCGATAAGCCCAAGTGGAAACAGTTCGTGCTTTATTGTAACGATATTTTGCCGATAGGCATCCACACCCGCAGCGAGATCCGCGAAAAGGGTTTGCGCGGCGTATTCATCGGGGGGAACACGACCATCGGTATCAAATGGCCCTATCTCCGCCGGTCGTATCAATCCAAAAAAGAAGTATGGGATATCCTGATGGAGGCGCTTCCCGGCACGCTGCTGCTCGCCACCGCGGCCATGGTCCTCGCGACCATTCTTGGGATCGGTCTGGGCGTGCTGGCGGCTATTAAGAAGGATACATGGATGGATACCTCGTCCATTTTCGTGAGCGTGCTGGGCATCTCCGCGCCCTCGTTTTTCATGGGCATCGTCATCGCCTATCTTTTCGGATTCGTCCTCAGCGGCGTCACCGGTCTCCACATGACCGGCAGCCTTTTCGATACCGACCCCTTTCTTGGCCGTCAGTTGCAGCTGCGGAACCTCATATTGCCCGCCCTGACACTGGGCATCCGGCCGATGGCGATCATCGCACAGCTGACGCGGGGCTCGCTCCTGGATACCCTCGATCAGGACTATATCCGTACCGCCTATGCGAAAGGCTTGCCCGCCAGGACCGTCGTCTGGAAACACGCGTTGCGCAATGCGCTGAATCCGGTCATCACCGCGATCACAGGTTGGTTTGCCGAGCTGTTGGCGGGAGCTTTTTTCGTCGAGACCATCTTCGGGTGGAAAGGTATCGGGAAAGTGACCGTCGACGCGCTGGAGCAACTGGATTTTCCCGTAGTGATGGGGTCGGTACTGGTGTCGTCTTTTTTCTTTGTACTGGTGGGGCTGCTCTCCGATCTCCTCTATGGGCTGATCGACCCGAGGGTGCGGGTAACAGGGTAGGCGACCGTGAATTTTCGCGCGGAGGGCTTCGCGAATGCCTACGGAGGGCCAATCCCGCGAATGCCTATTTGATAACGACTTCCCGGACGACTTTTTCGCCCATCGCCTCGTTGACGCGCTGGATGATGGTTTCTTTCTGATAAATAAGCTCCTGGCGGAGAGGAGCGATGGAGGTCTCGACATAGAGCGTTTGCCCATGGATCCGGATGCGATCGGTGTACCGGGCCACGGTTTTACCCATTAAAGTTTCCCAGACCTCTTCTATCTGCAAGGCCTGAATGGACCCTTTCAGCTGACTGCCGTGCAGGAATTTCCGCATGGCATCTCCTATCGAATATTCACCCATAAGCGCAAATTAGGAAACGCTTTCAATGTAGCCAACATGATGAGGGCGCCAGTTATGCACATCAGCACAAAAAGCAGTACGGGCTGACGGCGACGTCCTGAAGAATTTCTCCTTGAGCCGGGATGATCGGTAAGTATTTCGCGACGACTATGATATTGGGGAAGGACACCCGCGATCAGGTCATACCCGGTCTCGCTGAACATCCATTGTCGCGGTGAAAAGAACATCGGCCGTTCGGCATGCTCGGTTTCTTCCAGCTCTTTCGACTTTTTCAGGATCTCGGCTGCATACAGACGAAGACCTTCCTTATTGGCCTTGATCAGACCATATTCACCGGTATCGTCGACCGTGTAGGAAAAAAAAGCGTCGGCAGGGTCGTTCGTTTCTTCAAGGTAATGAATGGAAGATTCCAGGGGGGACATAGCAATCGTTTTACGGGCGTTTTTACGGCGTTGAAATTTGGAGAATAAATATAACTTTTTTTTAGTGACTACCCGCTTTTCAACGTAAAAAAATTAAGGCGTTCCCGCAATGGGAAGACCCTCCTGGCTCAGCGTGATCAGCTGCCAGTCCGCCCCGATCCTTTCCATCTCCCGGCTGATCCGTCCCGGGTGCGTATCGGTGATAAAGATCTGCCCGTCGCCCTGCAGACAGACCTTGTCAAGCAGGTTGTTCATGCGGTTCTCATCCAGTTTTTCGAAAACGTCATCCAGGAGCAGCATCGGCGGAAAACCCTTTTCTCTCCGGAGGATCTCATATTCAGAAAGACGCAGCGCAAACAATAGGCTCTTGCGTTGTCCCTGTGAAGCCATGGTCTTAAAAGGCACTCCGGCAAAACTGATATCGATATCGTCCCGGTGGATACCACTGCCGGTACGCTGCAGGTATAGATCCTTTTCCAGCCCCTGCCGGAGCAACTCGCGAAACGATGAGTGGAAGAGCTGGCTATTGTAGGCCAGGGCCAGCGGCTCCTCGGCGCCAGCGATCTGCGCATAGAAACTGCCGGCCAGGGGTAAGAGCTCTTTCAGGAAGGCTACGCGGCGTTCGAAAAGACGGGTACCGCGCACCGCCAGCTGCTCATCATAAACGTCCAGAAGACCTTTGTCGGTCAGCCTTCTTTCCGTCAGCGTCTTGAGGAATCCGTTTCGTTGCTGGAGCACCTTGTTATATTCGATGAGGTCCTGCAGATACGCCGGGTCCAGCTGCGAGAGCAGCGCATCGAGAAAACGCCGGCGCTCCTCGCTTCCGCCGGTGACGATCTGGATGTCATCGGGCGCGATGATGACACAGGGCAACCGGCCGATATGCCGGGAAAATTTCTCATACGGGATACCGTCGGCAAGGAATTCCTTTTTTCCGGTGGGTCGTAAAATGCAGACGACATTGATGGCGGCGCCGTCCTGGTCGAATTGCCCTTCGATACGAAAGCCCGAAGAACCCCGCAGGACGCTGGTCTGATCGCTGCGTGAAAAATAGCTCTTCGTAAAGCAGAGATAATAGATAGCATCCAGCAGATTGGTCTTACCGACCCCGTTGTTGCCGCAAATGCCGACGATCCGCTTGCCGAACGCGAACGAGCGCTGCGTATAGTTCTTGAACTGAACAAGCGATATTTCTTTTAGACTCGTCACTGAGCTGAATTCGGGTGTAAAATATTACCTTTCCTTTAAACTTAAACTACGCTGTTATGATTAAACTTTCCCTATTCCTGCTATCGGCATGCTTTTTCGTGCCGGTAGCGCTCCGCGCCCAGCAAGAGCAGATCGACACGTCGATGGTTAACCGCATCCGGCAGGAAGAGGCGATGAATAGTCAGATCCCCTATATTGCACACGAGATAACGGATGTCGCCGGAGCCCGCCTGACCAATTCACCCGGCTGGCATCATGCCGCCGACTGGGTCGTGCAGACTTTGAAGTCGTGGGGGTTTGCCAATGCTCAGAAGGAACCCTGGGGCCAGTTTGGATACGGATGGACTGCCGAAAAGACCACAGTCGCGTTGAAGACGCCCTATTACAGCCCGCTGATCGCCTATGCGATACCCTGGTCCGGCAGCACCCATGGTCTGATCACCGCGCCCGTCTTTCTCATCCGTAAAATGGATTCCGTCTGGATCGCCGGCCATCTTCAGGAAATGAAAGGAAAGATCGTGCTGATCGCGCCGCAGGACACTACGGACCCGCCGCGGTTCAAACCGGACGCCGAACGCTATTCGGACAGCGCGCTGGCCGCCATCGGAGACATGTATATGGTCAACAGGGCGATGATCCAGATGTATGTGCCCTATCTGACGAAAATGATGCACCTGTCCAAAATGATCGGGGGCAGCGGAGCGGTTGCAACCCTGGGCACGGGGGGAGGAAGAGATGGTACCGTATTCGTGCAGAGCTTCGTAGGTTATCGCAAAAAGGACCAGCCCATGATACCGGATATCGAGTTGTCTAAAGAGGATTTCCTGAGGGTGATGCGGCTGGCCGAAGACGGGCAGTCGCCGACGATCGAGCTGCAAAGCGAAACAAGATTATCCGATCAGGATCTGCAGGGCCATAACGTAATCGCCGAGATACCCGGCACCGACCCCACGCTGGGTTCGCAGGTGGTCATGCTGGGGGGACATCTCGACTCCTGGACGGCAGGCACCGGCGCCACGGACAATGGGGCGGGCTGTATCGTCGCCCTGGAAGCGGTGAGACTGCTGAAGACGTTGGGGGTCAAACCGAAGCGGACGATCCGGATAGCCCTCTGGGATGGCGAGGAAGAGGGATTGCTGGGCTCGTTCCACTATGTCAGGAACCATTTCGGGGACCCGTCGGATATGAAGCTCAAACCAGGGCAGCGTCAGGTCTCCGTTTATTTCAACCTGGACAATGGCTCGGGACGGATCAGGGGTATCTTTGCACAGGGTAACGACCAGGCGGCTGCCATCTTCCGTCAATGGCTCGTACCGTTCAGGGACATGGGTGCTTCCACGGTCACCATGCACAATACAGGTTCGACCGATCATCTGAGCTTCGATGCGGTGGGTATTCCTGGCTTCCAGTTCATACAGGACCCGCTGGATTATGAATCCAGGACCCATCACAGCAACCAGGACAATTATGATCACCTGGAAATGGGGGACCTCCGTCAGGCCGCGGTCATAGAGGCTTCTTTCGTCCTTTTTGCGGCGA
>DASYSV010000554.1:0-2197 GCA_036010185.1 Puia sp. | reverse complement strand
AATGGTCATTCCGGATACCGGGCTATTCGATGAACCGATGATGCCTACGATCCGGCTGGCTACCGTCACGAAGAAAGCACCGAATACCAGGATCAGGACACCGATGAGAAGCCGGCCGAAGAAGGAGTCACCGGGAATGATGGGAAGACAGCCAATGAGGACGACAAGAACGAGACTGCCAAAAGCCACTATCTTGATATTCAGGTCGCGTTCGGTCCGGATACGGCTTTCTTTTCCGGCCTCTTTTACCGAGCCAACGCTCTCCGAAAAAGAAGCAACGATCGTTGGAATGGTTTTTATCAGCGTGATCAGGCCTCCCATGGCGACCGCTCCTGCTCCGATGAGCCGGATATAGGCCCGGTAAAGGGCAGTGGCCGGGTCCGCGAATGTCCTGGTCACCGGGTTCCAGGCCCCCGCGCCTCCCGCGGTATGGATGTCGTTCAGCAAACCCAGCTTTACCTGTTGGTTGGCGATCGTCACCGGGTCGACCAGCGATGCCAGCAAGGGATGCATCACGAACCAGCTCAGGACGCTGCCGGCCACGAGAATGCCGGCGATCTTCGGACCGACGATATAGCCGACCCCCATATATTCCGGCGTGATGTCCGCGGAGACCTGCGCCGCCGGGAAGATGGAACTGAGCCCCTTGCTTTTCACCGAATCGAATAGCGGCGTCTCGGCGATGAACCGGAAAAGTTTTTGACCGAGGGCATACACAGCGGCAAAGCCAAGACCCTGGAATGCAGCTTTGGCGAATTCGCCGCCTTTTTCACCCGCCTTCAGCACCGCGCCGCATGCCGTGCCTTCCGGATAAGGCAGTGTTTCATGTTCTTTGACGATCAGCGACCGCCGAAGCGGTATCATCAGCAACACCCCCAGAAATCCGCCGAAAATGGCGACGATAAAGATGACGCCATAGTTGAAAAAGTCGGCCGATTGCGCCGTCGACATGAACAGGAAGCCCGGCAGCGTGAAGACGATGCCCGCCGCAATGCTCTCGCTGGCGCTGCCCGTCGTCTGGATGATATTGTTCTCCAGGATCGTCGTTTTAAATACCCGTCGGCCCAGCGTGATGGCGAGGACGGCGATGGGGATCGAGGCCGAGATGGTCAGCCCGGCTTTCAGCGCCAGGTAGACGGTCGAGGCGCCGAACAGGATGCCGAAGATACTTCCCGCCAGCAAGGCCTTGAAGGTAAATTCTTTCATCTCCGTTTCCGGGCTGACAAAAGGCTTGAATTTTACGTCTGTCATGCTTAGCCTGTTTTTTCACTCACGATACGGCTCAACGACCGGATACGGCTGAAGATAAAGGCCGAGCCGATAACGCCCGCGATGAACCAGATGATAAAATAAATGCGTTTATCGGGGAATGTGCCCCAGGAGCTTGCCATAACTCCCGCGATCTTGCTGCCTAACGCCATGGTCAGGAACCAACCGCCCATTAACAGGGAGGTCAGTCGTGGCGGGGCCAGTTTGGACACCAGCGACAGACCCATCGGACTCAGACAGATCTCCGCGCAGCAGATGACGAAATAAGTACCCCATAACCAGCCAGGCGATACTTTGAAATGGTAAATGGATGCGACGGAGATCACGGCAAAGTACATCACCAGCGAGGATACCCCGGAAAGAAGCAACGCTATCCCGAATTTGCCGGGTATCGTCGGTTCCTTGCCGCGTCGTCGCAGCCAGGTGAACAGTCCTACCAGCAGCGGTGTCAGCGTCACGATATAAAACGGTACTATGGAGGTATATAACTCGGGATTGGCTACCTCGAGACCCTTTCCTTCCGGCGGCCATTGGTCTTTTGGCAGATTGTTGAAGTAAGGGTCGGGTCCCATGGTCTTCAGTGCATGGCCGTTCACCACCACCGGCTCCAGCTCGGCGTCCACGGAGTCCACCGGTCGGGGACTGGTATTGACCGTTTGCATCAGACCCAGCGAACTGGCTCCGTTGCGTACGACGGCCGAACTGATCGTGCGATCCGTGTGCTTGTCTGTCCACAACGTATAACCCGTGAAGATTTGATAATACAGCGCCCAGAAGATAACGCTGACGGCGAACATATAAAGGAGGGCGCCGATGCCCCGTTTGTCCTCCCGGTTGGCCCTTATCCAGATGGAGACGAAATAACCGATGATGGGGATACAGGCGAACACAAAGGCATCGCTCGATGGCGAGCCCATCAAGGTACTAT
>DASYSV010000552.1:0-11757 GCA_036010185.1 Puia sp. | reverse complement strand
GTTGAGTTGTTTCGTTAGTCCGATTCGGTAGTCCCTGCCCGTGTTTCTGATTTGGGACAGCCCCTTTTATTAAGGGCTTCATTCTCAACTACGGTCGACCCGTTAAATCACCCAATTTCGGCTTAACTTAATGACATGGGTATTTTCACCCATTTTTTGCGCGTCGTTCACCAGGCGGCTGCAGCGGGATTACTTATAGGTATACAATGTCACGCGCTGGATTGCGTATTCGCCTTCGGGGATACGGATATGCCGGCCCTGATGGTCCTGATCCCCATTCATTTGCCGGCCCGGACGCCAATGGCCATCGACAAAACGACCCTCTTCGGCGTGAAGGATACCGGCGCGGCGGCCCTGCGTCAATGGCTGGAAGGTCAGCACGATCCCGGTGCCGCCGACATAAAACACGCTATCCGACACGGCTATGATGATGCCCCCCGTCAACGGCCAATGATCCTGTTTCGACTTCGGCGACCACCCCAGCGCGAGATCGTGGGCGGCGGTGATCCTGTATCCACCCATTTCCAGGCGGCTGGTATCTTCCTCCTTGCTCAGCAATACGCCATCGACGCCGCCTTTCGGCGCCGCCGCGGTGATCATGGGCACCAGTTGCCGGATGACATCGTAAGATCTCCCGATGGGTTCATCGGCCGGGTGGTCGGTGGATTCGATCGAGAAAGGCGAGAAGCCGATGGCATGATAATGCCCGAACGCATAAAAGGCTTTCGCGTCGACGCCGGGTTCAAAACGATGTTCGGGAATGAACAGCGGGTTGTCCGCGCGGGTATACCGGTCGGCCCAGTAACGGAAGTTCGGGTTGTAGAAGTCGGGTGCCAGGAGATCGATGGACGGTGCAGCCGCTTTCCAGACATCGAGGACGTGCGGCAACGGTCCGGCGCTTGGATATTGACCCGGAAGCTTGCCCGGCGCGTTGAGCGCAGCATTTACGTATAGGGGTAAGGGATAGACAGCCTTTGCCGCCCGGGCGATGTCTTCGACGAAGGTCCCGTAATACCAGGCCATGAACATCTCGTCGGTGGCCGTGCTTTTGCCGAAGATGTCTTCCCAGCCGCCCGAGGTTTTGTTTCCGCCGGCCTCCCATAACTGCCTGAGCTCCGGCTGGAGCGAGCCGCGGTGATCTTGCATGTACTGGATCAGCATTGCCGGAACGGGGGCGCGGAAGGCCGCATCGGCCAGCGGGCAATGATCGCGCGCTTCTGGCAGCATACCGATCTCGTTCTCCACCTGTATCATCAGCACGGTGTGCCGATGGTTATCAGTCTCTTTAATATGCTGAAGCAAGGCGGTAAACGCCTTTTTGTCGGCATTCAGTATATTGGCTGAAAACGGCGTCACAATCTCCTCCGGCCGGCCGGCGCCGGAGCGGGCGCGCGGAAAACGTTCTTCATCGGTCTTTATCCAGGAAGGCGCATAGCAGCTCATGCTATTCTTCCAGGTACCGAACCAGAGGAGCACCAGTCTTAGCCGATGTGACCTCGCCTCAGCGATCAGCGAGTCGACGAGACTGAAATCGAAGCGCCCCTCGCGTGGTTCAAGAAGATCCCAGTAGACGGGCGCGACAAGGGTATTGAGATGCATTTCGACGAACTTCGTCCACAGCGGTCGCAGATAGTCCATACCGGATGCGGAAGAATTGCCCAACTCGCCCCCGCATAGAAGCATGGGACGGCCGTCCACCCATAACTCCGCGGAGCCGTGGGCATAGACCAAATGCGGGATGTCGGGCGGATGCTGCGGGTTGTTGGGCGGATGCTGGTGGATGTTACCGGGATGCTGAGGGATGTTGGGCGGATGCCGGTGGATGTCGGCCGGATGCTGCGGGAGGTCGTTAGATGGCTCCTGTGCCTGTATGGAGAGGAAGGCACTGGCGAACATTAGGACGAGGATCGATCTCATCGTCCGAATATACCGCGTTTGGTCCTGTAAAACAAGTAACTTAGGGAAACACCGCCCCACCATGACCGCGACAGACTATATATCCGGACAAGATCCGGCACGCAGGAAGGTCCTTTCCGACATTCATTCGATCATCCTTAAAGAGGACTCAACGGTCGCCGCAGAGGTTGGCCTGATGATGGGAAAAGAGATGATCCTCTATAAAGAGAGGGGATATTTCAAATATGGGTTGTCCAGCGTGAAGAGTTATATGTCCATGCATGTCATGCCCATCTATGGCGGGTCGCCCTTGCATGCCCGCTATCAGAAATTGCTGCCGCAAGCGGAATTCCAAAAGGGGTGCATCAATTTCAGGAACGAAGCCGAGGTGCCTCCGGATGTCCTCCAGCGGCTATTCGCCGACTGCGCCAATGTGAGTATTGCAGCATTGCTGGAAAAACGGACCCGTAAGAAATAGGGGCGGGGGGATGCGGTGGCGGCTGGCGGAGGCGGCGGCTGGAGGGATGATGGGGCGGTGATTGGAGGGATGATGCAGCGGCTGGAGGGATGATGGGGGCGACGCGAGGCGGGATGATGAGGTGGCGGCTGGCGGGACAGTGCCTGCGACGCGAGGAGGAAGTACGACTAGACCTGCTGCGGCAATTTTTGCAAGTGCGTGCAACGATCGCTTTTTGCCGGTTGTCAAGCTGCAAAACACCTGGCTATGAGAAAAATGACGAGCCGGGTCCTTCTCAGCGTTGCGGCAGGAAGCGTGCTATCACTTTCCGGCTGTCTGAGGGACACCGTTACCGAATCTCAAAAGTATACTCTGTATACACCCGTGTATACCCTGAAATCAACCGTCCTCGCCTCGATAAACGGCGATCCGGGCACGGCCATCGTACAACCGGGACAGTTATACATCAAAGGTGCCTTTATTTATGTCAACGACGTCAGCAAAGGCATCCATGTCATCGACAACAGCAACCCATCGCACCCTGTCCAGACGGCTTTCCTCAATCTTCCGGGAAATACCAGCATCGCCGTCCGTGGCAATACGCTGTATGCCGATATGGCAAACGATCTGCTGGCCATCGATATCACCAATCCGCGGCAAGTCTCCGTCACGGGCAGGATGTCGAACTTCTTTCCCTGGCATATTTATTCCCCGGACACCAATTACGTGTTGACAAGCTATATCATCAGGGACACGGTCGTGAAGAGGCTGGTTCCCGGCAGCGGTTTGTATATTGTTCCCGGCACCATTTATTACACGCTAAGCGCGACGGACGTTCCGGCCGCGTCCAATTATGCGGCACAAAGCAACACGTCGACGGGCGTCGCAGGCTCCGAGGCTTCGATGGCACTGGTCGGCAATTACCTCTATTCCATTCCCGAGCCCCATTCGATAGACGTCGTGGATATTTCCGACGCCAGCCACCCCTCTCTGCTCACCAGGACGCCCGTGGGTTATGATCTTGAAACAATATTCCCTTTTCAGGACAAGCTGCTCGTAGGCTCAAAGCAAGGTGTAAATGTCTATTCCATCAATACTGCCAATCATCTGCCGGTGGAAGTGGGCACGTTCAAACACGGCACTTCCTGCGACCCGGTGATCGCGGACCAGTCATATGCCTATGTCACGTTGCGTTCGGGCACCTATTGCGGAGGTTCGTCCAATGAGCTGGACGTGCTGGATGCGCAGGATATCACTCAATCCTCGCTTCTCAGGTCTTATCCTATGGATGGACCTTCGGGGCTGGGCAAGGACGGATCGCTGCTCTTCGTCTGCGACGGTTCGGTCGTCAAGGTGTTCGACGCCACCGATCCTTCCAATCTGAAACTGAAGACAAAGCTGCCGGTCAACAACGCCTATGACGTTATCGCGTCCAATCATCTGCTCATCGTCGTCGGATCGGACGGGTTCTATGAATACGATTATTCGGATCCGACCCATATCAAACTATTGAGTCATCTGGCCGTAAACCGGAAGGTATCATGAAAAAACAGTTCATACTTATCCTGGGTTGCGCGCTGTGCGTGACCCTCTGCTTTGGGCAGGGGGACGGGCAGGGCAGCGGGAAGAGTACCGGCCAGGGAGCGGAGAAGAGTACGGGACAGGGCAGTGGGAAGAGTACCTGGAAATTCCGCTCCGACGAATATTTGGGGACGGTATCCGGCCAGATGGGAAGCTATGGTCTGGTCGAGACCGTCAATGGCGTGTATAAGGGACCTTGGTTCCTAGGGTTGGGGACGGGATTGGATTATTACCGCTTTCGAAGCGTTCCGCTCTTTTTTTCCGTCGCGCGCGATCTGCTGGGCGCCCCTAAGATCGGCAAGCTATATGTCCTTGCGAACGGCGGTATCAATTTCCCATGGTATAACCAGGCCCAGCTACCCTATGGGGTGAAGAGCATCAAATTTTATCCCGGCGTCTGGTGGAATGCGGGATTGGGCTATCGGGTGAGGCTTTCTCGCACCGCCGATAGGGCGATACTGTTCTCGGTGAGCTATGGTATGAAAAAATTGAGCGAGCGCCAGAAAGGACAGACAATCTGCCCTACCTGTTATCTTGTGGAAGTTCAGAACCCGCCGACAAACGAATATGAATACCTGAACAGGGTGTTGCTGTTCGCCGTAGGGTTTCAATTCTGAGAGGAGCGCGGCCGCCGCCGGCGGCGGCCGCAAAATCACAGCAAGTTGCTCGTCAGCGGGTCGATCACCGACTTTACCTCTGAGATCGTATTGATCGGAAATTTTCCCAACCGGGAGTGTTCGCGGACCGCCTCCTCGCTTTCCGCAATATGAATGCAGTAGATCTTGTCTTCCGTAACGAACGACTGTATCCAGTGATACGGCTTGCCCAGCGAGCAAACGACTTCGCAGGAGGCGCGAGCGATATCCTGCAATTCCTGTGGGGAAAGGTTTCCGGCTCCGGGGAGGATCCTTTCTATTAGAAACTTTTTCATGACGAACGATTTAAAGTGATTGTCTACCCTAAAGTTAGGGAAAGGCTCCGGGTCCGGGCTCAGGAGGATTCCCTATTTATCGAGGCCCGGTTCCCTATTTTACGATCCCCAGCCGGATAGCTTCCTGGACGGCCCTGGCGCGGGAATTGACATCCAGCTTGAACAGGATAGAAGAGATATGGTGATCCACGGTCTTGGCGGAGATGAACAGCCGTGAGCCGATCTCCTTATTCTGCAATCCCTCTTTGAGCAATTGCAAAACACCCAGCTCGCGGTCGGTAAGCTGAGCGGGGTTGGCCTGCGTGGTCTTGCGCATGCCCCGCGGGATGCCGGTAATGCCCGAACTGCGCATCATGGCTTTCATCTTTTCATAAACCGCCATCGCCCCCAGCTGGTGGACAAGGGAGATCGCTTCTTTTTTACCCTCATCGTCTCCTTCGAATAACAGGAGGGCCTGTTCATATGGGCAGCCCAGCCGTTGCCAGCCGGCCGCCGATTCGGTTGCCATTTTGGGGTTACTGGCGCGATAGTCCTTCTCCATTTCATGAAGTGGCAGCTGTTGTTTGCGGACTTTGGTCAGCCAGAACTCGAACTCGCTGCTCTCCCGGAGATAGCCGGGTTGGCCGATGAGACCGATGGCATATTCTATGGCCGTCTTTTCGACGTGGTTTTGGCCGGTGATCCATTCATATTCCAGCAGGGCGGCCAGCGCGGGAAGGATCCGCTGAAGCTCCATCACCTCGAAGGCCTTGGTCCTCGCTTCCAGCAGCAGGACAAGAGCATCGGGCTCGCCGCGTCGCATTTTTATCGATCCGGCTACGACCAATGCGCCCACTTTGACGATGGAGGCGCGGTCAGCCTTTCCGATCAGGTCATCGGCAATACGTGCCGCCTCGTCCCATTTCCCCGTATCGAGCAGCAGTCTTGCTTTCCAGGAAAGCATATAGGTCTGCCAGGAGCCCAGCTCTCTTTCCTCGCAATAGCGGAGGCCCTCCCCGAGTATCCTTTCCGCGAGGGGATAGTCCTTGATGCGTACCCCGTCGCTGGCCAGATTGGTATATGCCCGGGCGGCATGTTCCTGGAAGCCACTGGTGAGCGCAATTTCCAGACTTTGCTGCAGCAGGTGGATGCCCTTTTGTTTATTTCCCCGAATCCGCATCTGCACCGTGCCGACATTGTTCAGGGCATGGCAAAGGGCTTCCCGGTCACCTAGCTCGTGTGCCATCGCGATAGCCTTATCGCCCCAGAAGATACATTCCACCGTCTTATCGGAAAGCATTTTCAACTGCGACATATTGCTGAACGCCATGGCCTTCGCGCTGGAAGAGGGGCGGTCAGCGAGGAGCTCGATGGCCTGCTGGGCGTGCGTCTCTGCCTGTCTCCGGTTGCCATCGAACCACCAAAGACGGGACAGGAACCAGAGCGTATGCCCCCTTTTTTCGATATCTCCTTTCTCCTTCCAGATGGTGGAGGCCCGTGTCTGGTAAATGATCGCCTCTTCGATGCGACCCGTCAGGTAGCACTCATACGCATAGGATTCATAAAAGCCGGCCAGTCGGTCCTTATCGCCATCCTGATAGTATTCGATGGCGGAGAAATAGAGCCTCGATGCCTCGATATGTGCGCCGAGTGCGGCGGCCTGTCGTGCGGCTATGGGCGCAAAACGAACGACCAGCTCGTGTTCATTGGCATTTTTCGCATGATGGATGATCCGGTAGATGGCTCCCACGCGTTCGAAATCGTGGATCCAATGCCCGAGGATCATCTTATGCAGCGCGATCCGCAGGAAAGGTGAGAGCGATGTTTCGATGGTACGTCTGTACAGCTCGTGTTTGAACAGGAGCTTGTCCTCTTTCAACACGATGATCTTCGCCTCCAGACAGGGCGCCAGGGAGGCGTCATATTGCGGATCCAGCTGGCCGAGATAGTTCAGCTCGAACCCGGTGGGCTGCACCGATAATATTTCCCAAAGCTTTCGGGTCTTTTCGTCGAGCCGGTGGTAGACGGACAGGATGGAGTCCTTGATATTTTCGGGTATCCCCGGGCTATAGCTTGCCAGTATCTCGTTCACGTAAAAGGGATTGCCTCCCGAAATGGTATATACATCCCGACCATTGTACCCTTTTTCGGAGGCCAGACGACCCACGGCCTCTTTGGACAATGGCGTTGGTTGCAGGCGCGTAAAGGAATGGGCAGGCAGCTGACCCAGCAGATTACGCAGGGGGTGGAGCGCATGGACCTCGTCGTCCCGGTAGGTGAGTATAAAAAGACAGCGTATCCTGGTGATGCGTCTCGCCAGGAATTTGATGAAATCGAGGGTAGCCTCGTCGGCCCAATGGATGTCCTCGAAAACGAGGATCGTCGGTTCGCGGGAGCTGCCCAGACGATGAAAGAATTGCGTGAACAGGCTTACCCTGTCTTCGACCGCGACGGTTTTTTCCCCTTCGTCGCCCCATATCTGCCAGATGATATCATATAGCGGGGCCAGCGGGCGCGGAGTGAAGAGGGCGTCGCAGGTGCCGAGATAGATGCTGGCAGCCGACTTTTGCTGTTGGCAGAAAGCCCGGATCAGCGCAGTCTTCCCGATGCCGGCCTCTCCGTTCACCAGGACGCAATGCCCTTCCCCATCCGCAATCGCATCGAATTTGGATTGCAGCAGCGTGAGAGGACCGGCTCTTTCGATCAATTCCATGGGCTGCGCATTATGGGTGGTGATGGCTTAAAATGGGTGTTCCATCATTTAAAATAGGGAATTATCCTTACAAACAAAAGCAGGATGGAAGGTTCCTTTGTGAAGCATTTCATTCCTTCAAATTTAAAGTCATTTATCATGAGACTCATTTACTGTGTTGTACTGGCCGCCCTTCTTTCTGCCGGCCATGTTTTCGCGCAATCCGGTGCGGACACTTCTTCCGAGCACCTGTATATAGATGTGCATCACCTCGGAGCCGGTAAGGTAACGGCTGCTGCCGTGGCCGGTGCGCACGCCAAAGATCTGGCAGTCGAAGGCAAATATGGCGTCCATTTTCTCGAATACTGGGTCGATGAAGCCGGCGGCAATGTGTATTGTCTTTCATCCTCACCCGACACGGGCGCCATACGTCGAACGCACGCCGAAGCGCATGGGTTGCTTCCCGATGAGATCTATCCCGTGACGGACGGAACGGCTTCGCCGGCCAATGCCCAGAAGAATTATTATCTCGATGTGCATGAGTTCCCTAATCCTGTCTCGCCACGCGACGTGGCCGCCGCGCATCAGAAAGACCTTGCCGTGGAAGGCAAGCGCGGCGTGAATTTTATCAATTACTGGGTCAGCGGAAATTTCGTGGTTTGTCTGTCGCAGGCGCCGGATTCCAATGCAATCATCGAGACGCATCGGGAAGCGCATGGATTGGTACCGTCGAGGGTGATAAAGGTGGTGCCGGGAGGGAAGTGAGTGCGCCGAGGCGGTGGCTTCCAAATTTTACCAGTCAAATTCCACCACCCTGCCGTTCAGGCGCCATTTGGCGGGTCGCGGGTTTGTCAGCCAGTCGAGCGGTTCGCCGGCGGGTTGGTCCTTCGCCGATCGTGAGAAACATGTTTTGATGTATTCGCGCTGCTCCCGTCCCGTCGCTGCCGGCTGCGCCGATATGAATAAGGGGGCGCCGCTCTCTGCCAATAGCTGCATCCACTGTTTGTTCTTTTCCCAGGGGATCATGGTGGTCAAACCAACGCAGTCGCCGTCGGCTGCATAGAAAGCGTTGTGCTGCGGGAGACGGAAGCCCAGGGTGTTCACTCCCATTTTCACCGTGCGTGCCCATTCCTTTCCGCTGGTGTCGTCCCCGATGCGGTTGATCTCGAAGATGCCGGCGGATAGATTACTCATCGTATTGCAGCCGATGAGGTAGAGGGGCCCTGCGGCCTCGCGGATGGTGTGGTAGAGATCGAGAACGATCTCGGCATTCGTTTTCGACCGGTCGTTAAAATGCCAACCCTCAGCGGTCAACCCGTTCTTCATATCGAAACCCCAGCGGCCAAAAAGGTCATAGGTCGAATAGTCATGTTTCACCAATTCGAATCCCCATCGCCGGTGCGTGCGAATGACCTCGCCGATCCGGTGTGCATTCTCGGGAATGGTGGGGTCGATATAGCGCTCTTTCGAATCCGCGGGTTCGCCTTTGCGCAGAGGAATGAGACGGCTGGGCTGGTCCTTTCCGTTAGCGAGGAGGGGGCGGGTCCAAAGTCCGGGTCGCATGCCCAGGTCCCGGATCCGGGATGTAACGGTAGACATATCCCCGAATTTTGAATTGGGGACGGTAAAGTCCTCCCCCTGCCATCCGTCGTCGATCACCGAGAAAGGCCGGTTATTCGTATCGGTCGCGAGGTCTGTCATCGACCGGGTGCTTTCCAGGATCAGCTCTTTGGAATTGTGTCCATAGGCAAAATACCAGTCGTTGATGCCGTATACGGGTTTGACCGGAAGTCTGGGCCGGTCGCACATGAGTCTGCAAAACCTGGCATCCGTATGGAAGGGAGTTTCTCCGGGCGTATTTTGCATAGTGACGATGTCTGCGGCATGAAGGACACGGTCGCCCAGCAGGAAGCCTTCGCCGCCGGAATGCAGATCGAGGACGAGTTGCAGCTGCTGCGGCGTTGCATCCCAATAGCAGATGGTTCGCGCGCCCGTTTTTACTCCGAATGCCAGGGTCTGGTGTCCGTCATGGACAAGAAGGTACCAGGGTGCTTTTCTGGCGGGATCGGGGGCTTCCCATGCCAGGTCTCCATAGGAGCGTTCCCACTGATCGCCGAGGAACCGGCATGCAGGCGAAAAAGGCGAGTCCCAACTAAGTCTCAGCTGCTGTATTTCCATTCCGGGAGCATGCACGCGAACGGACAGAGCGTCTGCGGTGTGCGCCAGCGTTACGTTCAGCTGTCGGTGGGTCCAGCGTTCTTTCGAACCGGACAACGGTATCCTCTGTCCGCCGGTGAGGACGGCGATACGCGAAGGGAATTGGAGCGATGCGATCGGCGATGGCGATCCGCCGTATGAGCTGGTAAAGAAAAGTGCTGCCGCGGACATGCCGGACAGTCGAATGAATCGTCTTCTTTGCATAAGACGAAAATAGAAAACTTGCCCGGATCTTCAATAACTCAATCCATATCCAAACGGATACAGCGGCGTCTTACTATCATGTGGCACATCCTCCTTTTGCGCACGCACCGCCGCCATCGACGAAGGCATTTCGATCGGAAGATGCCCACCTGGTTTGTCCTTGCCGAAGATGACGTCGAGTACGGCCTGATCGCTGGCTCCGAAATCGGCCAGCAGACCCCTGGCTCCCGCATTGATCTCCGGGATCACGGCGGGCCGGTCGAGATAGATATCGACGATGGTCGGAACGGTCTTCAGCAAGTCGAGGATGCTATCCTTTTGTTTGCCTTTGAAATCGAGATCTCCATGATGGAACATGCGCGCCATCATGATCGGCGACTCTACCGGGTAAAAGGGGGTCTTCAGCCTTATGATGGCGATATCGGCCTGTTTCGGATCGTAGACGACCGTGCCGTAGGCCGCCGCTACCTTGGGATCGATGTTCCGGACATAGATCCTGAGCTTGCCGGGTGCGAGAGGGAGGACCTTGCCCTGATTTTTCAAAAGGGTCATAGCACGTCGTTGCGAGGCGTCGCCGGCTTTCTGGTATTCGGGATTGCCTACCTCCTGCGCTACTTTCGACTCATCCACATACGGATTGTCGAAAAGACCCAGCTCGAATTTCTGCAGCAGCAGACGCCTCACGCTGGAATCGATACGCGTCTCGCTGATACGACCTTCCTTTAAGAGTTGGAGCACCAGCTCAGGGCAGTTCTCGCCGCCGAACTGATCGACGCCCGCATCGATGATCTTTTTGACGCGGTCTTCACGCGACAGCTTTTCCACGCCCCAGGCGCGCGCAGGCCATACCATTCCGCCCAGGTCGGCATCGGTGACGAGACCCCAGTCGGTGCAGACGACGCCTTCATAGTGATATTTATTCCGAAGAAGACCGGTGACAATGTCTTTGTTATAGCTCATGCCGACATCCTCGCTCGTCTGACCCATCGGGACTCCGTAATAAGGCATGATGGCCGCGGTATGTACCGCAAAGGCGGCCTCGAATGGGATAAGATGATAATTGAAATTATGACCCGGGTAAACCTGCCCTTTCTGGAAAGGGAAGTGGGGATCGAGACCTTCTTTTTGCGGACCTCCGCCCGGAAAATGTTTGGTCATGGTAGCAACGCTGTTCGAGTCCAGCTGGTCGCCCTGATAGCCGAGGATATAGGCCTTCGCCATCTTCGCGGTGAGCGCGGCGTCTTCACCGAAAGTGCCGCTGATCCGGGGCCAGCGCGGTTCGGTGGCCAGATCGATCTGGGGATGGAGGGCTTCGCGAATACCTACCGCCCTGTATTCGCGGCGCGAGATGTCGGCAAATTGCCGGGTGAAAGCGCTGTCGCCTATGGCGCCGAAGCCCAGCGGTTCGCACCATTGCGAAAAGGTGTTGGCCGTCATGGCGAAGACGTTGCTGCTGAAATGGTTTCGGGGATCGGACGCGATAGTGATGGGGATGCCCAGCCGCGTGGAGTCCTGTACATATCGTTGCATGCTGTTGTACCATTTGGCCAGTGCCGCCGGAGATGCGACGGCCCAGAGGTTGAAATGATTCATTTTCTTCTCCGTGACCAGCTTGAGCGCATTCGGCGCGAAGGCGAACATCCCCTTGCCGGGTTTATCACCGATGGAGCCGTCGTCGTTGACGCGGGCGCCGTTGATGAAGAGCATGCCCGCTTTTTCATCGGGGTTCATTTGTTTGAGCAGATCGTCGACACGTGCGGATAGCGGCTGACGCCTGTCCTCATAGATATCCAAACGGCC
>DASYSV010000551.1:0-9759 GCA_036010185.1 Puia sp. | reverse complement strand
TGCTGCTGCCGGCATTGGGTTATGATCAGCGGCAGCGGACGGGAAGAGGATATACTTTCGGCAGATTCAGAGGGGAAGATATGTTATATGGGGAAAGCGAATACCGGTTTCCCATCTCGGCTCATACGGGTATCCTGGGCGGCGACATTTTCCTCAACTGTACTTCTACGTCGAACAAGGAAGCGAATGTCCATGTGCTGGATTATCTGCGTTTGGGATATGGGGGAGGGTTGAGGATCATGATGGATAAAAAATCCCGGACGAGACTGGTGGTGGATGCGGGGATTGCGGACAGATCGGTAGGGTTTTATCTGGCTGCCCAGGAATCATTTTGATCATGCCTTTCCGGCCTATTCAAGCGGTCGGGCGGCTACGGGCGTGAGGGCCGTTCCAGCCTACTGAAGCGGTCGGGCGGCGACGCCATCTTTGGTGATCCTGACCGGGCGGATATGGCCATCGGCGGTGAATTCGAGACGGTCGATGCAGACGACCCGATGGTTGGCGTCCGTCTCCCCCAGCGGGCGCCTGTGATAAACGATATAATAATCGTCCGTCCCCGGAATATGGATCACGGAATGATGCCCTGCGCCGGTGGCGACCGTGGTATCCTGCTGGAGGATCTTTCCAATACGTCGGAAAGGACCGGTAGGGGAATCTCCAATGGCATATGCAACGGAGTAATCGGGCCCGGTCCAGCCGCCCTCGGACCACATGAAATAATATTTGCCGCCGCGCTTCATCATATACGGACCCTCCACATAATCTTCGGGAGTGATCTCCTTAAAAGTGGCGCCATCCGGAAAGGGGATGAAGCCTTTGAAATCGGGACGCAGCTTAGCGATATTGCAGTGTTTCCAGCCGCCATAGATCATATAATATTGTCCGTCGTCATCTTTAAACACGGCCTGATCGATGGGCTGAGCCCCATTGTGGAACTTGCCGATCAGTGGTTTACCGAGATAGTCTTTGTAGGGACCCTGGGGTTTTCGCGCCACAGCTACACCTATGCCACCGAGGCTCGAGTCGTTCTGGATGTCATTGGCGGCGAAAAAGAAATAGTATTTGCCTCCTTTCAGTGCGATTGCCGGCGCCCACATCGCCCTTTTGGCCCAATGGATGACGGAAGTGTCGAGGATATGCGGGTGCTTGCTCCATTGTACGAGGTCGGGGGAGGAGAAAGCGTCGAAGAAGACCTGTTTGGAATATTTATCGGAATAGGTCGGGAAGACCCAATAGGCGGTATCGAAGGCGGCTGCTTCCGGATCGGCGTACCAGCCGGGGAAAATGGGGTTACCGGATCGGGCAGGCAGGGCGAGGTTTTGGTGGTTGGGATCGGATTGTGCGCTGGCGGTGTGAATGGTCGCTGCCGCCAAAAAGATATAAATGATTTTTTTCATGCCGGGAAAGTTAGGTGACCGGCAGGAGTTGAGCAAATGGGATACCAGATTTTTTAATGGGGTTGGCGGAGGGTGTCGATGACCTGGTATTCGGCCGGCGAAACGTCCACGAGCGAATAGTGGCTGATCTCATCGATCAGCATCTCATCCAATACATCGACCGTATTCTTATAGGTGGCATCGCGCGTGGGTTTGATGATGACCTGGAACCAGGTGGGGTCTGTCCTTCGCTTTTTGTCTAGAAGGATGCCGCGGATAGATTTGAAATCGGCCTCCTGAAGGTTGGTCATATCATCTCCTTCATAATAATAGATCCGATCGTCTTTGCCGGGTATGATGGTGATAACAGCGGATCTTTTTGTCAGCATCGAGTCTTTGGAATCCATTGGAAGGTGGAGATTCATGGCCTTCGGCAGGCTCATCGTGGTGGTGAAGATGAAGAACGTGATCAGGAGAAAGCCCAGATCGACCATGGGCGTTAGGTCGACGCGGGTAGAGAGTTTCTTACTTTTTTTAACGCCCCGGCCTTTTTTATGCCGTGCGACGGAGGTGGCGAGTTCGGCCATAGGAGCTTTTTATATTAGATGCGGGGTCGAAATCATTCCATAAATAGTTAAACTTTGTCCGGCACTGGCCGGGGACGAGGGACGATTTGCAACGTTATGAGGAGATCATGCGGCTGGTGGACGAGGATTGCCGGTGAGTTGCCCGGCTATAGCTTTTAGCGTCGGAGCCATTTCCTGGAAACGTTGCAACAGGGTCGTCTGGTTAAGAGCCCGAATATAGTTGTGTCCTTCATAGCGCGTGGCGTAGTACTTATCCCCGCACAGATAATCGGTCAGGAACCGGAGCGCCTGCATATAAAGCATGAATTCCCCCGCATAGACGAAAGCCTGTTTCTCCACGTCGGTAAGGACATCCGACATCTCTTTCAGGTACCCCTTAACGATAGCCTCGAAATATTCCTGTCTTACCTGTATTAAGGACAGATCGGCTTCTTCTTCGCTGACCGGCGGGAGGTAGGTCCTGAACATATCCCCGACATCGCTGATGAAATAGCCCGGCATTACGGTATCGAGGTCGATGACGCAGATGCCTTTGCCATATCGGTCGAAGAGCACGTTACTGATCTTGGTATCGTGATGGGTGACCCTTTTTTTGAAACCTGGGTTGGAGCAGATGTGCTCATATTCGGTGACCAGGTGTTGTTGGGCTTTGAGAAATTCTATCAGCTGTTCTGTGCTGTGGATCCGACCGGGAAGTCCGTTCTTCAGCGCATCGAGGAAGTCGCGGTAGCGGCGGGTAAGGTCATGGAAACCGGGCAGGGTATCGTGCAGGCTTTGGGCGGGGAAGCCGGCGAGCATACGCGTAAATCCGCCGAATTGCCGGGCTGCTTCGAAAGCCTCGTCGGGTGTTTGAACGACGTCGACGGTCACCGAATCGCTGATAAAGGGGAAAACGCGATAGAAGCCATTGGGTCCCGCATCTATCATCGTCAGACCGTCGGCGGACATGATCGGCCGCGGGAATATCCTGTGCGGGTAGTGGTTCGCAAGGTATTGACCCACCCTTTCAATGTTTTCGGCAATAAAATCGGGACGGGAAAAGACGCTGTTATTCAGACGCTGGAGGATGAAATCGCCCTTATCGCTGCGAACGTGCCATGTATGATTGATAAGACCACTGCCATGCGGGGTAATGGAAGTGTTCGCAGGGAATCCGTAAGCAGTGAGGATCTGATCGTACATGGAAGGGTGTTGAATGAATGGCCGAAATTAAGTAAGATCGACGGGTTGACCATACGCAAACGGTTGTTCTCGATCAGCGCCCCGAATGTATGACCAGTTGCCCGTTGATGACGACGCTTTGGAAGGATTCGGGCGGCGGATCGCTGTTTTCGTTGTCAGCGAGCAGCTGGATAAGGATCTCCGCGGCCCTGGCGCCCTGCTGGTAGGGATATTGTTCGACCGAGGCCATGGGCGGGTTTTCGAGATAATTGGTAATAGGAAGATTGGCGTAGCTGACGAAACAGATGTCTTTATTGATCTTCAGTTTTTGTTGCCGCGCATATTGCATTGCGTCGAGCGCGATATAATCGTTGATAACGAGGATAGCAGTCGGGCGGGGCCGCTGGCGTAGGAGGACCTGCATGGCCTGGTGGGTGCTATCGCGGGTAAGGTCGGTATAGGCGACCAGGCCGAGATCGATCTTCAACCTCTTTTTGATCAGGACCTGTTTGTAGGTCTCGGTACGTTCGAGGGAAGACTGCATTTTTTCGGGCCCGTTGAGGACGGCGATACGGCGGTGACCTTTTTTTATGAGGAATTCGATCGCTTCGTGGGTCCCGCTGTTCATATTGGAGTAGACCTTATTGAACCCGGGGGTGGCAGGCACCCGATCGAAGAACACGAGGGGAATCCCGAATTTTTTCAGCGCGGTAAAATGATCATAGCTCGTCGTGTGGGCGCCAAGCGACGCGATAACGCCATCGACGCGGTTGTTCTTCATCGTAGCAAGGATGCGCCTTTCGCGTTCGATATCGTCTTTGGACTGGCTGATGAGGACACTGTATTTGTGCTGGGTGGCGATGTCCTCGATGCCGTTGATGGCTTCGGAAAAGAATTCTTCCTTGAGATTGGGGAGGACTACACCGATGGTAAAGGTCTTCCGCTGTCGCAGGAAGATGGCGGTTTGGTTGGGTTCGTAGTCCAGTTCGCGGGCCAGCTGTTGAACGCGCATCTTTGTTCGTAGGCCGATGCCGGGGTGATCGTGCAGCGCCCGGCTGACGGTGGAGACGGAGACGTTGAGCTGTTTGGCGATCTCCTTGATAGTCGGGAGCTTCCCTTCTTTCATATTTCAAAAATACGAAGGGGGCATTAAAAAAATATTAAATAACAAGCCGTTTTCAGTAGGACTGGAAGATCGCGCATAAAGAATGAACTATGGCGGGCAGTGCGGGACCGGGTTGAGATGGCGGATTTTTTATATTATCTTGCATTCGAACGCCCTACCTCCAAATTTGACTCATATGAGACACGCAACCCTCTCCCTGACTGTACTCTTGTGGGCGGTAATTGCCACTGCCCAGCCCGTGCCCGGGGGTCCTTTTCTGCCTACCAGCTTTATGCCGAAAATGCAGGTGACCACGGGGATCTATCCACATAGTGTAGTGGCGGCCGATCTCAATGGCGACGGCAAGCCCGATCTGTTCGTGGCAAGAGGCAGTTCCAGCAGCAATTGTATCTTACCGAATACCAGTAGTTCCGGTATATTGTCATTCGGGACTCCGGTGGTGCTGGCGAATGACGGCATCGACGAAGAAGGGGCTGCTGCCGGCGATCCGAACGGGGATGGCAGGATAGATATCGTGGTGGCCAACGGTATAGGGGGGCCTTCGGTGTCCATCTATGAGAATACGGGCACGAGCGGTTCGTTCGCCTTTACGAAGATCGACCTTCCCGTAGTCGTTGGTCTCGATGGGGTGAATATCGGGAAGACGGTAAAGATCTTGAAAATTGAATGAACTTATGAGTAAGACTTTGGTTGAAGTCGTAGGATCGGAGGTGTTGTCCGATAACTGGTATGTGTTGCGAAAGATCTCTTATCGATATCGGGATCCGGGCGGGAATTGGGTGACTCGTGTTCGCGAGGTGTATGATCGCGGCAATGGGGCCGTCATATTGCTTTATAATAAGGTGATGGGGACGGTGATATTGACGAGACAGTTTCGTCTTCCGACGTTTGTGAACGGGAATGCGGATGGGATGTTGATCGAGGCTTGTGCGGGATTATTGGATAAGGACAATGCGGAGGATGCGATCCGGCGGGAGACGGAGGAGGAGACGGGATATAAGGTATCTGCTTTGCAGAAGGTGTATGAGGCGTATATGTCGCCGGGTTCGGTCACGGAGATACTTTACTTTTTTATTGCGGAGTATACGCCGTCGATGAAGGTGCATGAGGGCGGCGGGTTGGAGCATGAGCAGGAGGAGATTGAGGTGTTGGAGATCGGGTTTGAGGAGGCGTTGAGGATGGTGGAGAGGGGGGAGATTAGGGATGGGAAGACGATTATGCTGTTGCAGGCGGTGAGGTTGAGGGGGGTGATGTAGATGGGTGTGCGGTGTTGAGGGCGGGGTAAAGGAGAAGTTGCAAACTAATGCAGGGGATAGCTCCTATGGAAGGTTACATATTTTGACAATTCTTGCATGAGCCAACCGTTTAAAAGCAAATAGAGGTTACATATTGAATAGAGGCTCCTTAATTTGGTACATTCTTGGTTACGTAGTTGAGCCATTGACGTCTGAGCTCAAAAGGAACTTCATAATATTTTCCAGAATTCTGGTCGCAAAAGAAGCCGCCGTAGATTGATACTTCCACTTTGTACGTTTTGCCTTCAGGCGACTCATAGGTTGCCAAATACTCTCCCATCCAAACAGGAGTTTTCTCTGTTGGGATGGGCTGAGCCTTCTGTAAATAATAGAGGACAGAATCCTTTTCCAACGATTGGCTTCTGATTTGCCTAAGAGTATCGACTCGGTATGAGAAGATCTGAAAACCTTCTCCTTTATAAATTTTCCAGTTCTTGGTGGTCGACCATTGGACACTTTGCCCTTCACAGAAGTTGAATGCCAGGAAACCGAATAATAGGATAGATGAAAGTTTCATACGAGTTGAAATGTAGATTGATTAATTGCAACTGCCTTGATTTGGATGCGCATTCTGAACCGTGTTTCTGGTTGCATTAGGAGGCAATGTCATCGAACGGATATCCTCGCCTAAGTCGCCTGGATCGTTTCCGGAACCGCCGGGCCATGAACCTTGTGTATTTGGTAACGATTCGCCTCCTGCTGACAACGCGTGTAGTGCAAATGTCGTGCAATTGTTGGAATTGAGATTATAGAGGTACCCGGAATTGTTCCCAATGGCAATATAGTTCAGCATGGAGAAGAATTGGGTGTTAGAGACCGTAAAGGTGAGAGAGATATCATAGTTTGTTGCTTCATTATCGTCGAGTTGCCCTTGACTGGAGGGGGACATTGGATTCACGCCTGATTGCGGATAAAAACCGACATTTCGGGTAATGACAGTGCCGGCTGAATTTTCTGAAAAGATCAGAAAGGTATGACCGACATTGATAGGATTACTGGCAGCAGCCATGGCGGCCGGCCCCCCTTGCGTGAAGCCCCAAGGATCTCGTGTGCCGGCTTGCGGCTGGGAAGCGCAAACAGTTACGCTATAAGTGTGATCAATAGCGGTGGAATTGGTAAAGCATTTTAAATACGCTGTAATGTCGGTAATGGGGCTAGTGGGCGGTGCAATTACTACTGTGAGACTGGGAATTGGCCTCGGACCTAGGACGCCGGGCAGACTGCCAGGGCCGATTCTGGGACCGGTGGTCATGGCAGGAAGCGTATAAGTATTACAGCTGGTCTCGGACCAGGTGTTGAGCCCTCCTTCAGGGTCATCGGGTGCATAGTTATAGCCGTCGATTTCGTTACAGACTTGAATGGTCTGGACAATGTCGATTTGTTTGTTGTCGGAGTTAGTAATGGCCATGTGTCTCCGGGCAAAGCGTTGCGGGGCGGAGAGGGAGTTGCCTTGCCAATCTTCGTACAGCAGGATTCCGGTATTGAGGGTTTGAGTTTGGATGGCGGTGCTGTCGGGGATATACGTGAGCAGACCATAGTGGAAGACATTTTCGGAGTCGAGGGAAATGACCAGGCGGCTCAGGCTGGAGAGTTCGAAGGCGGTTCCCGGTTCCAGATCGGATGAGACGTATACGCGACGGGCAAATTGCACGGGGGCGACAATGGCGGGTTTACCGGAAAGAGTTGTCGTCTGAGCGAGATCCCAGCGGATAGATTTCTGTAGCTTAGCCCGGTAGTTGGCCGCGTTTGGCGGCGCGGCAGCAGAATGGATGGTACTCTCGAAAAAGTCACGGGCGGATTGGATTTGGGAGGCGAGTGGGTTTGCTGGTACCGTTTCATGCTGTTTTTTACAGGCAAAGAATAGAACGATAATGAATAGTGCATTGCCAGTTAGGCATAATCTGAGAATCCAGGTGCGTTTCATAAATGGAATAGGTTTAATGGTTATGGGAACGGTTAGGTGAGGCTGAGTGAGGCACAGGTCGACGGCTGAGATAAAGGTAGCGCTAAAGGGAATTGAATGAAAGAAAAATGAGGCAGACAGTATCGAAAGTGATATAGATCACATTAACAAAGAGAAATGGCGCGGGATGCGTGAGGGCGAATGGAGTGTAAAACGTAGATGCGCAGTGAGTTTGGGGAGGCACCTAATTGTTTACGATTAATGATCTGTAGGGAAAAAATTTGGGGTGCGATTGCGGAAAATTTTGTATAATCTTTTACGCCGCCTGCATTTAAATTGCGGTAAAATATAAAAGGGTAATATGACAGGAAAGAAGAACGTTTTTGCGATTGTAGGTAGCGCGAGCAGACATTCCTCGAATGAGCGGCTGGTGATGAAAGTGGCGGAGATGGCGTTGGACGATTTTAGGATCACTGTATTCGGAGATTTGAAGACGCTGCCTCATTTTGATCCGGAGCTTTCGGTGGGAGAAACACCAAAGGTAGTGAGGAAATTTCGGGCAGACATTGAGGCTGCGGATGCGGTTATCATTTGTACGCCGGAATATGTTTTTAGCATACCGAGCGGGCTTAAGAATGCGATCGAGTGGTGCGTTTCCACGACCGTCTTTACAGATAAGTCTTTGGGGATTATTACTGCGTCGGCGGATGGACAAAAGGGCCATGAAGAATTGCAGTTGATCATGAGAACCTTGATGGCGTCATTTACGGAGGAGACCACGCTGCTCATTAGGGGAATAAAGAGCAGGATCGATGCTGAGGGGGCGATAACGGATAAACAAACGGAGGATAGCTTGCGGAACTTTGTGACTGGGTTGAGACGATTGGCCGATAGTGGCGATTAATAACGGCAGGAAATCGGGAATCAAAATATTTCTTTGTGATTTTATTCATATTGTAACTTTGAGTAGTTTCTTACTCTTTTAACTGGTACTCCCCATGGACTAATTAATCTTTCCGGATTCGCCTAATGTGTGGGCGTGATTAAGAGTTAAATCCTAAATTCCCGTTGCTATGGAAGGGGGCAAATCATTCTATAGTCTGGACTATATCATCGAGCTTGGTGAAAAGAGGATGGAACAGTATTCGACTGCATATCAGCTTACTCTCGGTCGAACGACAAATATCATCGTTGTTTATTCTGCGGTTGGGATCTATTTGATCCCAATCGTTCAAGATTTTGGACAGAAACCATCGGTTGTATTTGAAATAGAAACGATTGTACTTGTGATGATACTAAGTTGCTCTTTATTTTACGCCATTCGGCTACTGATTCCGGCAAATCTTGCCTATCTGAAGGTGTCTAGTGAATATTACCAGGACATGCGATTGCAATACGAACAGAAAATGCTACATCAAGAAATGTCTGACTCGGATCGTTTAAAATCAGAGCAGAAGATCGACGATTTTATAAAGACGGCCTATATTGACGAGCCGGCATGGGGTCAGCAAAATAACTGGACCATCCTAACGAGAAAGAGTTTGTATTACCAAAAAGCACTGGTCTGTGGACTCTTAGCCATTTTGCCATATATAGTCTGCGTATCTTATCACATATCGGCGCAGAAAGCAAAGACAGAAAAACAGGGAAAGACCTCACAAAAAATTATTAAATTTGTTGATACAATAGCTAAAAATGAAGGCTTCAAAACAAGATAGAAATGTGGATGTGAAGGAGAGCGAAGGGCAACCTCCGGACGGAGAGGATAGAGTCGTAACGCAGGTGCCGGGCATCGATAGTTCGCAGGTAATTCCTTCTCAGCCTATGTGGTTCAATGGTTGGACTTTCAAGCCGGGTAAAAAGCGTCCATATAGCGATTATGAGAAAATGAGAAGTGGTAGGGCGTGAAGTATAACAATTTATTTTGGGGGCCGCGCGGGACAACCGCACGGCCCTTTGTTTTTGCCTTGTAGGAGGATTATGGCTATATTTAGCCAAAGCTATTGCTATGAGAATGGTTTTTATTGGATTATTTTTACTGTCGGTTGCCGTTGCACGCGCGCAGAGCCAACCGATCAGCTCTGCGGCAATCGATAGTCTGGCGGAACGAACGTTGCGGGCATTCGAGGTGCCGGGGGTCGCGGTCTGCGTCATCAAAGACGGGAAGGTTGTGCATTCGAAGGGATACGGGGTGCGATCGCTGGCGACGCGGCAGCCGGTGGATGAGAATACGCTTTTCGGCATCGCATCGAACAGCAAAGCGTTCACGACCGCTGCGCTGGGGATGCTGGTCGACGAGGGGAAACTCAAT
>DASYSV010000536.1:0-3812 GCA_036010185.1 Puia sp. | reverse complement strand
GGCACGAACGCGCAACAGTGGTCTATTACAGCAAGGACACCATCTACGTCGGAACGCTCAATGGCCTCTACCGCTCGGCAAATGGACAGCCCCCCGTATTCCTCGGCGATCAGGACCCTTTTCTGCGAAGACGGATATCCTCCATCGCCGAATCCGCAGATGGTACTCTCTGGATCTCCTCCTATGATGCCGGGATCATCGGGTTCAAAGACGGAAGACAAACGAGCTCGATCACCAGCCGCCAGGGTCTGACCAGCGATTTCTGCAGGAACCTCGTGGTGAATGGGAACACGCTCTGGGCCGGCACTGACAAAGGACTTAACAGGATCCGTCTCGACAGACCGGATCATCCCGTTATTCAATATACCTCCCGCGACGGTCTGGCATCGGATGTGATCAACGCCGTCTGTATCGACAGCCCGGTCGTCTATGTCGGCACCCCTGAAGGACTCAATTACTTCGATGAGAACAAAATGGCCAGCCAAAGTCACTGTCTGCTATACCTGATGTCGGTGATGAACGATGACCGCGATCGCATTTCCGACACGTCGCATCTCGTCATTCCCTATACGGATAGACGTATCCGTTTCGAATTCGCCGGCATCGATTATAAGTCTGCCGGGGATATTACTTACCGCTACCGGATGTCGGGGCTGGATGAAAAATGGATCGAAACAAAACAAAATGTGCTGGAATATCCCGATATGCCTTCGGGAAACTATACCTTCCAATTGCAGGCGATCGATCGGTTCGGCGTACACAGCAGGCTGATGACGGTGCCCCTCGAAGTCACCGCGCCGCTATCGAAACGCGCCTGGTTCATTGTCACCGCCTGGCTGGCATCACTGGGTCTGCTTTGGATGCTGGTCTCGCTAAGGGTCCAACGCATCCGCCGCCGGCAGCAGGAAAAAGAGCGGCTTACCCGCGAGATGAATCAGCTGAAGAATACGGCGCTGAAATCGCAGATGAACCCGCATTTCATTTTCAATTGTCTCAATTCGATTCAACACTCCATCTTTACCGGTGATACCGACGCCGCCAACAGCTATATCTCCGGTCTCGCCAGACTGATCCGGATGACCCTGAACGATTCCTCCCGCTCGTTCGTGTCCATCGAAGACGAGGCCGATTATCTCGGCTCCTATCTCCAGCTGGAAAAGATGCGTTTCAAAGAGAAGATCGGCTACGAGATCGGGATCGATCCCACCATCGACCGGTCGGCCGTGCTCATACCCCCCATGCTCATACAACCTTATGTCGAGAACGCCCTTCACCACGGTTTGGGCCCCAGGCCGGAAGGTAAAGGCCGCGTCACCATCCGCATCGACAGGAAAGGCGACAGGCTGATCGTAGTGGTGGAAGACAATGGTGTGGGAAGGGCCTCGGCCGAACACCGGATCACGACCGGGGAGCATCTTTCCAAAGGGATGTCGCTGACCGAAGGCCGTCTCGAGATCCTGAGCCGGCTGTATGAACGCCCTTTCAACATTTCGGTAGTCGATCTGAAAGATGACCGCGACCGGCCGGCCGGCACCCGTATTGTCATCGATCTGCCGCTGTTCCTGGAAACCAGCCTCTATACCTGACGCCTGCACACTTATCCGCCCAATTGCACACTTATTGCCAAAATCGACACGCCGGTGAACTCTTACCTGGCCGCATCGGGAACAACCGTACATTTATTCCAGCCATGCCCGTTTAACCCTGGCCGTTTACCCTAACAGATCACAATAGGCCATTGATCATATCCTTACTCCTAATACCCCCCCGGTTAAGCCGGGGGGTGTTTTTTTGCCCCCCGCCCGAGCCTCCCGCGCAACTTCACGCCGATTCAGCCCCCGCCCGAGCCTCCCCGCGAAAGCCTCCCTCCCCCCTAAAACGCAAATTCATCATCCGGCATCCCTATCGGCGCGCCCGGAGGCATCTCCACCGCCGGCTCGGCCACGAATTTATTCGGGTCCTTCGAAAATTCTTCTATCTGAGAGAGACCGAAATACAACGCCCCCTTCCATTTCCCCTTCGCCCCGCCCAGCTGTCCATTGATCCAATCCTTCAGCCCATTGATCGTCAGCAGCGCCTCACCCCGTACATTTTCCGCATTGCGCGGGTCCGCGGCCAGCGACAACAGGTGTTTCAGCGTCAGGTTGTCCACCAGCAACTGGAGCTCCCCTTTATAACCCGGCTGCAACGACGTTTTCCACGTCTTGTCGATCAGCTTGTCCAGCACGGGTAAAAGACCGGGCTGACGTTCGTCCCGCGCCTGGTATTCGATGAGTCTGGCGGCCCGTTCGCTATTCAGCAGATAGGACAGCGTGTTCTCCGCGGCTGCTTCCGCTACAGCGATGGGGTCGAAGGTCGGACCCGTATGTCCGCGGAAGATCTCGATGGTCGACGGATAGCCCGTGGGACGCGGCGGTATTTTTTGGATCAATGTCTCCGGCAGCACGAGAGCCTCCGGGGTGATCGTATTCATCAGGGCGTCGAAAGCCCTCCATTGCTCGGCAGGCTCTACCATCTTCGTGGGCTCTTCACCGTCATTTTTAACGGCATGCGTAAAGTAAAGTCCACCCAGCGATTTGGCGACAGCCTCCACCTGGTAACGGTGCAGGAGGTAGATGGGGACCAGCACTTCCTCGAGTGTCGCCATAGGCGCATCCTTCGGTATGGCCTTCTCGGAGAAATTGTCCAGCAGCCGTCGACGGATCGCCATCAGCTTTTCCAGCTGATCGATTGGGTTCACCCCGTCGTCCCATTGATTGGACATCGGATGCGCCATGCCACCGATATCGGGGATGTATTTATAGCCTTCTTTCAAAGTCTCTTTCATGATCTTTTCCAGCGCAGCGTCTTCATCCGTCCCTTTTGGGAAGTCGGAGTAACCCCACATGATCGCACGTTTGTCCCAGCCGCCGATGCCCTTCGCATAGGCGTCGGAGAGATCGATCGTCCCGTCGGACTTTAGCGTCATCCGGGGGAAAGGGTAATCCATTACCGATGCGCGGTCCTTCACGCTGGCCTCGAAATTATGTTCCAACCCCAGCGTATGACCGATCTCATGCGCGGACAGCTGACGGATACGCGCCAGCGCCATCTCCTGCATACGCGGGTCCACCGGCTTGCCGTCTGTATAGGGTTGAAGCAGACCCTCGGCGATCAGATAGTCCTGACGATGGCGGTCCGAGCCCAATGTCACCATGCCCTTGATGATCTCGCCCGTGCGCGGATCGATATAGCTGGCGCCATATGAAAAGGCCCTTTGCGGACTGCCGCTTCTGTCCAGCCAGTTGACAACATTATAACGGATATCCATCGGATCGGCGCCCTCGGGCAGCTCTTTGACAAAAAAGGCGTTCTTGAAACCCGCGGCCTCGAAAGCCTGGTTCCACCACGAGCCGCCTTCGATCAGCGCTTTCTTGATGATGGGCGGTGCGCCCCTGTCGATGTAGTAGATGATGGGTTCCACCGGCTCGCTGACCGCAGCATTCGGGTCTTTCTTGATAAGCCGGTGCCGCTCGATGAACCGCTTCATCAGCGGCTCGGTCATGTCGGCGGAAAAATCATAATAGCTGAAGGGAAAGAACCCCGATCTCGGATCGAATTTCCGCGACCGGAAGCCGCTGTCGGGCAGTTGTACGAAGGCCTGATGTATCCTCACCGTAACCGCGGTCGGATCCGGTGCAACCGCTCCGCCCCTTCTGAACCCGCCACCACCTGCGCCGCCGCCGCCAAACGTCACCAGCGCTTCAAACTCCGTATTCTTAGGAAAGTTCCGGGTATTATCCATATAGACAGCCGAACGCGTCTCATCCAGC
>DASYSV010000506.1:0-5423 GCA_036010185.1 Puia sp. | reverse complement strand
TCGTCGAAACGGGCCCTGCCAGCGGCGGATGGACCTCTTATGTTCCCTTAAGCGCCCTGGGAGATGCAAGCGAAGGCTCGAAGACGGGGATGGACCTCTGGCTCATTTCTATGGCGACGTTCGTGGTATCCTCGCTGCTGGGTGGGCTCAACTATATTTCAACCATACTGAACATGCGGACCAAGGGCATGAGCATGACCCGTCTTCCGCTGACCATCTGGGCATTGTTCTTCACGGCCATCTTAGGCGTATTGTCCTTCCCGGTACTGCTGTCCGGTTTCATCCTGCTGCTGTTCGACCGCCATGCCGGTACGAGCTTCTATCTGTCCGATATCTTCCTGGGCGAGACCGGCAAGGCCCTGCCCAATGAAGGCGGCAGTGCGATCCTCTATCAGCACCTGTTCTGGTTCCTGGGTCACCCCGAAGTATATATTATTATCCTGCCCGCGATGGGTCTCGTGTCCGAGGTGCTTTCGGTCAATGCACGCAAACCCATCTTTGGATATATGGCCATGGTCGGCTCACTGTTTGCGATCGCTATCCTGGCCTTCCTCGTATGGGCACACCATATGTTTGTCACCGGTCTGAATCCCTTCCTGGGCTCGGTATTCGTATTGCTGACGCTGCTGATCGCCGTTCCGTCGGCCATCAAGGTGTTCAACTGGCTGACGACGTTGTGGAAGGGCAATCTCCGGTTCACGGTAGGGATGCTTTTCGCCATCGGGTTCGTGAGCACCTTCATCTCAGGTGGCCTTACCGGGATCTTCCTGGGTAACTCCACCCTGGATATCCAGCTCCACGATACCTATTTCGTAGTCGCTCACTTCCACATCGTGATGGGCGTTTCCGGGGTGCTCGGTATGTTTTGCGGCATCTATCACTGGTTTCCCAAGATGTACGGCCGCTATATGAACAATACGTTGGGTTATATCCACTTCTGGGTGACGTTCGCAGGCGCTTATCTCATCTTCTGGCCGATGCACTATGAAGGATTGGCCGGTATGCCCCGCCGTTACCTGGACTACAGCAACTGGATCTCCTTCAATCAGTTCGGCGATCTGAACCGATTCATCTCGACGGTGGCTATCATCACCTTCGCCGTTCAGCTGCTGTTCGTATTCAACTTCTTTTACTCCATCTTCAAAGGAAGGAGGGTAATGACCAGGAACCCCTGGGGTGCGACGACGCTGGAATGGACGGCGCCGATACGTCCCGGACATGGCAACTGGCCCGGAGAGATCCCCGAAGTCCATCGCTGGCCCTATGACTATGCCAAGGACGGCAGGGATTTCATTCCCCAGACGGAACCGCTGGGTAGCAATGAAAGTGTGCACTAGAGCCGCCACGGCGGCTCGTCCACGGGACAGACAAATAGCGCTTTGCTGGAGATGCGCTAATTTTCGTACAGCGCATCTTCAGCACATATATATGAAGCAAACGAGCTCTTTAAATTTTGCCGGCAAATTGCAGGATTACAAACTGCTGATCAAGTTCAACCTGAGCTTCATGGTTGTCTTCTCCGCCTTGATCAGCTATTTGCTGGCGCCGAAAGTAAAGGAATTTGACTGGGCGGCGATCGGCCTTTTCTTCATCGGCGGCATGCTGGTGACAGGGAGCGCCAACGCGATCAACCAGATCGTCGAAAAGGATACCGACGCCCTGATGAAACGGACGGCCAAACGGCCCGTGGCGTCGGGACGGATGAGTACGCAGGAAGCCTGGACCTTTGCCGTGGTGGCAGGGATCGGCGGGGTGCTCATTCTCTGGCATTTCAACTTTCTCGCGGCGGCACTGGCGGCTTTCAGCCTGTTCCTTTATGCGTTTGTGTATACGCCGCTGAAGAAGGTCAGCTCCATATCGGTGCTGGTCGGCGCTGTCCCCGGCAGCCTGCCCTGTCTCATCGGCTGGGCGGCAGGGAATGACAGCCTTTCGGCGGGCGGCTGGGTCCTGTTTGCGTTGCAATTCTTCTGGCAATTCCCCCATTTCTGGGCGATAGCCTGGATTGCCCATAAGGACTATACCGCGGCGGGTTTCAAATTACTGCCTTCCAATGAAGGTCCGACGAAGTATTCCGCCATACAGGCAGTGATCTATTCGCTGCTGCTGATACCGGTAGGGGTGTTGCCTTATCTTGTCGGCATGAGCGGGGTGATCAGCCTGGTCATAGTACTGGTGGCGAATCTTGGAATGGTGCTGCAATGCGTGCGTCTCTACCGGGAGATGACGGTCGCGGCGGCGAGAAGAGTAATGTTCGGCAGCTATATCTACCTACCGGTAGTGTTGCTGTCATTGTTAGCTAATAAATTGTGAGGAGAGAGCCGCCACAGGCGGCGTGAAAAATATATATGGAAATTGTGAACGAGCAACGACAGAAAATACATCCCCATAAATTTACTTTATGGGTGGCGCTGGGTAGCATTATCATGATGTTTGCCGGGTTGACCAGCGCTTATGTAGTGAAACGCGACCAGCCGGGGTGGAGTACGTTTTCGATACCCAGGGCCTTCTATTATTCGACGGCGGTGATCCTGGCCAGCAGTCTCACGGTCCAAATGGCGCTGAAGGCCTTCAAGGACAGGGAGATGATCCGTTACCGGAACCTGTTGTCGACTACGGCGGTCTTAGGGGTCGCGTTCGTATTGCTGCAGTGGAAAGGCTTTCGGGAGATCTGGAGCACCGGCATCACCCTTCACGGGTCCGGTGGCGGGCAGTTCCTGTATATCATCGCCGGGCTGCATGCGGTGCACGTGCTGGGAGGCGTCGTCGCGCTGCTGGTCATGGTCGCCAGGGCCTTCATGCCGAGGATCCGTAGCTATAACAGCGTCCCGACCGAGCTGATGAGTACGTACTGGCATTTTGTCGATCTGCTCTGGATCTATTTGTTCATTTTCTTTGCGCTTATAAAATGATATTCAGTATAGTTAATAAATTCGTAAATTAATTGACCTAATATGGCACAAGCAGTACCGACAGGAACGAAATGGTGGAGCGGCGGGAAAAGCCCTTACAACATAGAGTATGGGAAGCTGATGATGTGGTATTTCCTGATGAGCGATGCTTTCACATTTGGCGCTTTTCTGATTTCCTACGGCACGATCCGGGTTTCCAGCAATGGCTGGCCCGACCCTAATGAGGCCTTCAAAGCATTCCCCGGGCTCGAGGGCATAAATCTTCCGCTGGTATTCGTGAGCCTGATGACCTTTATCCTGATCATGAGCTCCGTGACGATGGTATTGGCAGTGGCTGCGGGTCACAATGGCGACCGGAAAAAGGTAACCTTCTATATGATCCTTACGATCATCGGCGGTCTCGCCTTCCTGAGCTGTCAGGCCTGGGAATGGACGCACCTCCACGGTGAAGGCGCCTGGTGGGGACGGAACCCCTTCATGAATGCCGACGGTACCGCTTCATCCACGAATTTCACGAACTTCTTTTTCACGATCACCGGTTTCCACGGTTTCCACGTATTTTCCGGGGTTTGTGTAAACGTGATCATGCTGATCAAGAATATACGGGGAGACTTCGATAAAAAAGGCCACTACCTCATGATCGAAAAAGCCGGTCTGTACTGGCACTTCGTCGACCTGGTATGGGTATTCGTATTCACCTGTTTTTATCTACTCTAATTCAACAAAACGCATTATATGTCATCTAATACGACGCATGATAATCCGCAGGCAGTGGGCCACGATAACGCCCATGCCCATTTCGACACCAGACCGATCTGGAGGACCTTCTGGGTCCTGCTGGGGATAACGCTGGTCGAATTGACCCTGGCGACCATTCACATGAAGTCGGAGTTCCCTCCGAAATATGTGCTCAATGGCATCTACCTGATCCTCACGCTGGCGAAGGCCTTCTATATCATCGCCGAATTCATGCACCTGCGTCATGAGATCAAGAACCTGATCATGTCGATCGCCATTCCGGCACTCCTCTTCATCTGGTTCCTGCTCGCTTTCGCCCTGGACGGCAACTCCTACCGTCATCTGCGCAACCGCTATGATCCTTATCATGTCGAGCAGAGTCATACGAAGGCTCCGAGCCCGGAAGGAGAACACGTGACCCCGCCGGCACAGAAACCCGGAACACCGCAATAACAATATCTTAGATGTCATTGTGAAAAAATGGGCCCCTTACTTTTAACTAAATGGGGCCCATTTTTTGTTTTACCTTTGTGGTCCATGAGCAAGAAAGGATGGTTGGCAATCTGTATCGCGGTCATCATACCGCTGATGTTCTACGGAATAGCGAGCCAATACGGGGTGGTAATGCCTAAACACTTTTTCCCCGATAGTGTCGTCACCCGCGTAAAGGATGGCAAAGAGATCACCGATACCATCTGGCACAAGGTGGCGAACATCACGCTGCAGAACCAATTGGGCGATACCGTTTCGCTCGATCAGCTGAAGGGAAAGGTCATCATTATCGATTTTTTCTTTACACATTGCGCGAGTATCTGCCCGATATTGACGCACAATATGCGCCGCCTGCAGGATGCACTCAAATTGAGGGACGATATGAAGGGCGTCGACACCAGCTTCGTGCAATTTCTTTCCCTGACAGTGGATCCTGCGCATGATTCCCCGCCCGTCCTGAAAAAATATGCGGACCGATATGACGTCAATTCGGATGTGTGGTGGATGCTGACCGGTCCGAAAAAGACGATCTACGATTTTGCGCTCAATGAGCTGAAGCTGGGTCTGCAGGATAGCGTAAGCGTCGATTCGAATTTCGTACATACAGACTATGTGGCGCTGCTGGACAAGAACCGGGTGATCCGCGGTTATTATCATGGGACCGATACGACCGCGATGGCGCGTCTCGGCGACGATCTGGTTTTCATCATGCTGGAAAAGGACAAGAACAGGAAATCGCCGGTCTTTGCCGAATTGAAACCCCTGATAGTGCCGATCGCGATCATCCTCATTCTTACGGCGCTTGTCGTAGTCTACTTTAGCCGAAAGCCCAAATTTTCGTAAATCCTATGAAAGAGATCAATTTCTCGCGGACCATCATCATCGTTTCAATCGCCATCCCCGCCATGGTGGCCTTTCTCATCCTGGCTCCCGGCAGCAAGATCGATCCCGGCTTCAACACCCGCAATCTCCCGCTTCTTCATGCGATCCTGAACGCTACTACGGCCATTCTCCTGCTCCTGAGCCTGTATTTTATCCGTCATGGTCAGGTAAAAGCGCATAAACGTACCAACTGGACGGCGATCACGCTCAGCGCGATCTTTCTCGTTTCGTATGTGATCTATCACGCTTCCAATCCTTCCGTTCGCTATGGCGATCTGAATCATGACGGCTTCCTGAGCGCGGCGGAAAAAGTGCAGGCGGGATCGATGCGATATGTTTATTATGTCGTTCTGAGCAGTCATATCATACTGTCGGCCGTGATCATTCCGTTCGTTTTGTTTA
>DASYSV010000502.1:0-2927 GCA_036010185.1 Puia sp. | reverse complement strand
CTCGCTGCTGAGTGCCGCGGTTTTCGGAGTGGCCTTCTTATTTTTCAGTCTCCGGTCGCAACTGGTGTTGAAGCGGTATTATGCGACCCCGATAGGCAAAAGATACATTGTATTGGGTGAAGGACTGGCGCGGGTGGTCTTTCAGCTGATCACCGCCGTGGTGATCATCGGCATCGGGAAGATCGGTTTCCATTTCACGCTTGTGCATGGCTGGCTGACCTTTTTCGAGCTATTGGTGCTGAGCCTGATAGGTCTCATCGTCTTCATGGGTTTTGGATTCATCATCAGCAGCGTGGCGCGCAGCGAGAGCACGATACCGCCTTTTGCGAATGTGTTCACGCTTCCGCAATTCCTGCTCGGTGGCACTTTCTTTTCTACCGACGTATTTCCCAAATGGCTGCAACGCATCTGCGAGATCCTTCCGTTGAAACAACTCAATGATGCCCTGCGCAACGTAGCCTTCGAAGGGGCGCATCTGACGGATTGCTGGAAACAGCTGGGCATTCTTGCTATCTGGGGGATATTGACCTATGCCGTCGCCGTGCGGGTCTTTAAATGGGAGTAAAACGAGGTCTCGAGTATGCAATATGTGAAATTCCTAATCATTAGCCTGATCAGCGTTTTCGTGGTGTTGACGGCGTTGTCGCTGCTGTTCCCATCGGATCTCCGGGTTCAACGAGTCGTCAACATTGCGAGTCCCCGTGGAAAAGTGCTTGCGGCGGTCGGCGATCTGAAGACCTGGCCGGAGTGGAACCGATTTGTCCGTGGTCCCGGGTTGACCCATATGAGCATATCCGATCCTTCATCGGGCATAGGGGCGAGGTTGTCGTCGGACCAGATGACCATTAGCGAGACCGCGGCCGACAGCGACGGGATCACCCTCGATTGGGATCTGAAGGGCGGCAAAAGGCATTCGGGCGGGATATCGGTGGGTATGTTGAACCGCGACAGCATTACCGTAGAGTGGTGGTTCGATCTGCATTTTCGCTGGTATCCGTGGGAAAAGCTGGGTGTCTTCGTTTATGACCGGAAGCTGGGACCCATCATGGAGCAATCTTTGGATAGTCTTCGGCGATATGTGGAAAATTCCCGTTAACTTTAGTCTCCCGCAACTGATTTTCGTCACATAAAAACCACCAATATGCGAGTAACACACGCTATTCTAACCTTTTTTGCCATCGCGCTGTTCGGAACTGCCGGTTACGCCCAGCCGAATCACCCGCACAGTCCGCATGACACGATCCACGCGAAAGACATCACGATCACGTATGGCCGCCCTTATAAGAAGGGAAGGGATATCTTCGGAGGTACGGTCGCGCCGTATGGCAAGACCTATCGTTGCGGAGCCGATGAGCCGACGATCGTCACCTTCGACAAGGACGTGACCTTCGCAGGCAAGCCGGTCAAAGCCGGGAAATATTCCTTCTTCGCCGTGCCCGAAAAAGACAAGTGGACGGTGATACTCAACTCCAATACGACCATGTGGGGCACGCAGCATGACCAACATGCCGATCAGGACGTCCTGAAAGTGGAAGTGCCGGTGCACAACCTATCGACGCCGGTAGAGCAGTTGACGATGAAGGCGGGCGCTCATGAAATTAGCCTCGAATGGGACAAAGTAAAGATCGAGGTTCCCATCAAGATGTAACGGGCGGCGCTAATGATTGCCCGGTGGGCGAGCCGGCTCCGCCGGTTTCGCAACGGAATATCTAACTAAACATTGGACCAGGAAATCATACACCTGGTCCATTTCATTTTCGGTAATGCAGTAGGGCGGCATGAAATAGACGGTATTGCCCAGCGGCCGGAGATAGATGCCGGCCTCCAGCGCCGCATTGGTGATGGCTGGTCCGATGGCATTGATATAGCTGTCCTCCCCCGCGTCGAGCTCGAAGGCCAGGATAGTGCCGAGGGTCCGGGGATTGCGGACATTGGAGAATTCGCCCAGTGTTTCCAGGAATCCGGTATGCCGGTCGTCAATCCGGCGGATGCGGCTCAGACAGTCTTCTTGCAGCAACAGGTCGAGGCTGGCCAGTGACGCTGCGCAGGCCAGCGGGTTGGCGGTGAAGGAATGGCCGTGGAAAAGTGTCTTTCGTTTGTCGTCGCTGAGGAAGGCTTCGAAGATGGCTTCCGTCGTGGCGGTGACGCCCAGGGCCATCGTCCCACCCGTGAGACCTTTGCTGAGACAAATGATGTCGGCCCGGTTGCGGAGATATTCGCCTGCAAAGAGTCTGCCTGTCCGGCCGAAACCTGTGAGCACCTCATCGGCAATCGACAGGATGCCTTCATGGGAAGTGGCCTGTAATAGGACGTCGAGTGAGCCGGCGTCGTAGACCCGCATCCCGCCCGCCCCTTGCAATAAGGGTTCATAAATGAAGCCGGCGATGCTATTGCCTTCCCGGCGGATGAAGGACAGCAGACGGTCCAGGTTTTGCGGCGTCGGAGTTTCGATGAAGACTACGTCGAACAGGTAATCCCGGAACGCGTCCGTAAATAGGCTGCGTTCGCTGACGCTCATCGCACCGAACGTATCGCCGTGGTAGGAGTGGTGGAAGGCAAGGATCTTGCGGCGGCTAAGACCCTGATTACTCCAGTATTGTATGGCCATCTTTATGGCGACCTCTACCGCCGTGGAGCCATTGTCGGAATAAAAGACCCGGCTAAAATCCCCGGGCAGCAATGGAAGCACCCGTTCGGCCAGCGTCACGGCGGGCTCGTGGGTAAATCCGGTGAAAATGACGTGCTCGAGACGCAGGGCCTGTTGATAGATGTATTCGGCTATATGGGGATGGGCATGACCATGGATATTGACCCACCAGCTGCTGATCGCATCGATATAGCCTTTACCCTGGTCATCGAATAACCAGGTATTCTTACCTTTAAGGATGGGGATGGGGGGAAGCCAGCCTTTGTGCTGGGTGTAGGGA
>DASYSV010000475.1:0-8951 GCA_036010185.1 Puia sp. | reverse complement strand
CTTCTTATGCCCCCCGCCCTTACCGGAAGTATCCATCTCTGCCATAGTAAAATGCTTTTATAAATTTACAAATTTGTTGTCTGACCTTCGGTCTATCGGCCTTATTTTCTCAGCATGACCCGCAATCAATCTATTGAACCTTAACCGTTTACCTCAATTGTCTTAAAAAACCGGTGTGTCGCCCAGGCTCACGGCCTGATCCTCGCCACACTATTGTTCCGAACTCTTGCTTCCGGACGTCTTCTGCTCCTTATCCAACTCGGACCCCGGAGGCGGAAGCACCGGATTGGTGATCAGCTGAAACTTCATCTGGTCATTCTTCTTCAGCGCAATGATCACCCCCTGAAAATTCGGATACTTGGCCGCATCGTCACCCTTCAGCAGGATATTCATATGCCGTCCCTCGAAGGCAGTCACAGCCGATTTGATCCAGTCGATCAATTCGTTGTTCGTACTATCCTGCGTCGGAATACCCGGCTGTTTGAAATTCTTTACTTCTTCCGGATTGATGTCCAGCAGATTCTTGAGTCCGGTGAAAGGTACCCCCACAAAGGAGCTGGGGTTCTTCACGAAATTATTCTTCTCGGCTGTCGTAAGGGAGATACCCTTTCGTTGGGCGATATCATCGATGATATCCTGTCTTTGCTGGGTATTCCCATCGCTGACGCTGAAGTAAACCTTCCCGTCCTTATCGATCGTGATCATGACTACATCCTTCTCAGGAGCGATCTTCGAAGACACCGAAGTCGGCGTCGTCACCGTCAAAGCCTCGGGCGGCTTGAACTTGGTCGCCAGAATGAAGAAGGACAGCAGCAGAAAGGCGACATCGCACATGGCGGTCATGTCGACAGTCGTGCTTTTGCGTGGTATTTTTGCTCTTCCCATTGTAATTTTTTGTTTGATAGCCCGCCCCGGCCCCATAGCCGCCGGCGGATCCTGTTTTCTTACCCTAATGAGACTCTATAGTTCCCATTTTCCATAAATCCCGGCCGCCCGGCTCTCAACTCCGGCCGGCCGCCAAATCACTTGTACAGCGAACCAAAGCTCTGCGTCAGCGTGAACCCGCTCTCATCGATACCATAAGTGATACCGTCGATCTTGGTCGTGAACACGTTATACATGATGATGGAAATAGCGGAAGTACCGATACCCAGGGCCGTATTGTATAACGCCTCGGCAATACCTTGCGAAAGGTGCTGAGCAGCTTCCCCACCACCGGCCTGACCGAGTGCGGAGAAGGCCCGGATCATCCCGATAACCGTTCCAAGCAGACCCATCAGGGTGGCGACGGAGGCGATCGTAGACAGGAACACGAGGTTCTTTTCCAGCATCGGCAATTCCAGCGCGGTTGCCTCTTCTACCTCTTTCTGTATAGCCAATACCTTCTGCTCGACATCCAGGTCGGGCGCCGTGATCATTTCTTTATACTTGCGCAGACCTGCCTTCATCACATTCCCTACGGAACCTTTCTGCTTGTCACATTCAGCGATAGCGGCGTCTACATTCTTGTTGGCGAGATGGTATTGTACTTTGCGGATGAACTCGGCGATATTGCCATTCCCGGTCGCCTTGCTTACGGTCAGGAAACGCTCGATACAGAACGTAATGACGGTCAATAATGCACCGATCAGGATCGGCACGATGATACCACCTTCATACATCTGGTATAACCCGCTCTTGGCCCCCTGCTGATCCGGCCAGAATCCACCGGCAGGATCGGGTTTAGTAAAATTCCCATCGGCCCCGATAATAAACCGCCAGATCAGGTACCCGCAGATAATGCACACCAACGGTGCTACCCAGGAGATGGAATTACCCTTTTTCTTCGGTTGAACAGATGAGGAGCTCTTAGCTGCTGGCGCTGCAGTCGGTTTCGTTTCAGCCATGATCGTTTGTTTTTAGTGTTTTTTAAAAAAATTGAAGTATGTAATAGAAATCGCTAATATCTGTCCTTGGACGAGCCCCCTCAGGCGGCTCCCAACATTTGCACAAGTCTAAGGAAAAAAGCTTTTCGAAAGATGAAATTGGATATATAATATTTCACAAAGTGACACAAGATAAGGAATTTTCGTAAAGTCCAAATCCTTGCAATGCCCAATATCCCACTAGGTTCCGTTCATATTCGTACAAGTTAGAACAGGCTTCACACATCTTACCCTCCCTTACTCATATCTTAGCGCTTCGATAGGATTCAACCTCCCCGCCTTCCATGCCGGATACAACCCCGCCAGCAATCCGACGGCGGTACACATGCCAACCCCAATGATAACCCACAACCACGGCAATACAAAGCTCGTCCCCAGGACTATGGAAAACACATTCCCCAATAACACCCCCAGCAACACCCCGAACGCGGCCCCCAACAGACTGATCAGCACACTCTCCACCAAATACTGCCGGCGGATATTCCGCTGCCTGCCACCGACCGCTTTCATCAACCCGATCTCCTTCGTCCGTTCGGTCACCGCAACCAGCATCGTATTCATCAACCCGATGGCCGCCCCCAGAAGGGTGATCCCGCCGATGATGATCGCTGCCCAGGTTATAGTGGAAAGATTTTTCAGTAACAAAGCCACGAAACTATCGCTCTTGTCGATATTGAAGTTGTCCCCCTCCGTCACCTCCAACCGGCGCACCGGCCGGAAGACACCCTCGGCCTGATCGATCGCCCCATCGATCAACCGCACATCAGTCACCTTCACCTGTATGTTGAACGATGCATTGGGATTGGTATTGAAGTAATGACGGACATTGGTATAGGACGTGATGATCACATTGTCATAGTTCATGCCGAACGAAGATCCCTTCGATTCGAGCACTCCGACCACACGGAACGGCAGATTGTTGATGTTGATGAATTTCTCCAGCGGCGCCTCCGGGTTCTTCCCGAAAAATCGCTCTGCGATCGTCGTCCCGATGATCGCCACATTCCGCCCCGTCTGAACATCCATTTCATTGAGATTGCGCCCGGAGGCCAGGTTGAACCCGTTCAGATCCACATAATTCTCGTCACCCCCCACTACCCTCACGTTGGGATTGGTCTTCCGGTCCCCCAGCGATACGACGGCATCCCCGACCCCGGAAAAGTTTAGGGCCACCTTCGCCGGGAACTGATAACGGGCCAAAAAGGTCTCCGCCTGCAGTTTCGTGATCGGCACATTGGAGTTGGACTTCTTCTCTTTCAACCCCCTGCGATGGCTCTTCACCCCGCCCCCGTTGAAATTGAACCATTTTTTATTGTGGATGGTAAACCCGTTCGCGCCCATAGCCGAAAAGCTCTCAGTGAACTTCTGCTTCATGGCGTCGATAGCGGTATTGATGCCCACCAGCGCCATGATCCCAAAAGTGATAATGGCGATCGTGATCCCCGTCCGCAAACCGTTGCCTCTCAACGTGCGGTAAGCCAGCGAAATAATGTCGAGAAATTTCATGCTGAGTAATGTCCAGCAGCAAGATAAGCAAAATTGCGGCGAGATGCACGCACTGCTACCAAGTATAGATATACTTCGTCAACTGCCCCAGCAGGCTCTGCGGGAAAACCCCCAGGATTATCACCAGCCCCGCCAGCACCACCAGCAACCCCTTGAACCCGACCCCGGGCTCTGTCTCGGTCGTCCCATCCCCATCTTTGAAGTACATGGCCTGAATGACCCTGAAATAGTAGTAAACGCTGACCGCCGCACAAATCACGGAGAAGATCACCAGCCACAGAAAATGGCCGGTCGCGACGACAGACGCCAGCATATAATATTTGGCAAAAAAACCGCCGGTCAGCGGGATACCGGCGAGCGAAAACAGAAATATGGTACAGGTGGCCGCCAACACCGGCTGCTGCCGGGCGAGGCCGTTAAAGCCCTCAAAAGTATAATCCTTCATCCGGATCAGGATGGCAAAGATCCCGATCGTCGCCAGGCTATAGGCCGCGGCATACAATATGATTCCGTCTTTGGCTATTCCATTAAGTGCGAGCAGAGCCAGCAGCATAAACCCTGCCTGGGCAATGGAAGAATAAGCCAGCATCCGCTTCACGCTTTGCTGGAACACGGCCGTCACATTCCCGATGAACAGGGTCGCCGCCGCGATGATTGCAACAAAAAGCTGCCATTTCGCCTGGCTCTCCCCGAATGCCTCGTCGAAGAGCCGGATCAATCCGACGAATATCGACACCTTCACGATCGTCGCCATAAAGGAGGTGAATACCGTCGGCGCTCCGTCATAAACGTCCGGCGTCCAGAAATGGAACGGCGCCGCACTCACCTTGAAGGCCATCGATACCAACAGCAATAACAACCCCGCCATGAAGACGGGCGCCACCGCCGGCGTCTTATTCCACAGGTCGTCTATAAAGAAGGTGCCGGTCGCACTCGCCCCATACAAAAAGGCGATCCCCAACAGCATCAGACCCGTCGAAAAAGACCCCATGAGAAAATATTTCAGCGAAGCCTCATTACCCTTCAGATTCTTCCGCTCCGCTCCTGTCAGGATATACAACGGTATCGAGATGATCTCGATGCCCAGGAACAACATCAGCAGCGTATTGAAGGTCGTAATGACCGCCACGCCGCACAACACGAAAAAGATCAATGCAAAATATTCGGCCAGGTTATGCCCCACTTTTTCCATATCCCGCCCCGACAACAACACCAGCAACAACGTACTCCCGAACGCAATGGCATTCCCCAATAACCCGAACGTATCGAAATACAGCATCTTGTGCGTGTCGATGTTCACACGCCAGACGCCGGTCATATCGAGACAGTCGACGACCAGCAGCAACGCCAGCCCCAACACGGCAATATTCCGGATGGCAGTCTTGTTCTGCGTAAAGATCCCGCTGAACATCATGACAATTCCCCAAATGGCCGATAATAAAATTGCGTTCATATTCAGTTTTATGTTATCAGCGTCAGTGCTTCGATTAAGCATCCTTGCGACGCTCCTTTCAACTTCTGTATTTCTATTTTTCTCTCCGCTCCGCATCGGCCGCCCGGGCGGCCTCCACAGGGCCAATGTCTGCTCCGCTTCGCTTCGCTAGCGCCCTCCGGGCGCTATGGTCATCGATTTTAAAATGAAATCCGCCGTCTCCTTCGTAAAATTCAACACCGGCCCCGGATACACGCCCACAAACACAATGATCACCACCAACACCCCCAGCGCGAAGCGCTCGTTAAGTCTTATATCCACCGCCCGTTCCGTCAGCGAATTAGTGGCCCCATAAAACACCCTCTGTATCATATTCAACGTATACACCGCCGACAATATGACCGCCAGCATCGCCACCACCGTAAACACCACACTATATACAGTCGCCGTCGACCCGAACACCCCGCTGAACATCAGGAACTCTCCCACAAACGCATTCGTCAGCGGCAACGCCACATTTGCCAACGCCACCACGACAAGCCCGATCGCCAGCGCCGGCGCCTTCTGTGCCAACCCGCCCAGCTCGCTGATCTTCCGGGTGCCGAACTGGCGCTCGATCAGATCCACGACTATCCACAATCCGAGTATATTGATGCCATGCGAGAACATCTGTATCATCACACCCTGCATCCCCTTCGTGTCCGTCGCAAACACCGCCAGACACATTAATCCCATATGCGCGATCGAACTATAAGCCACCAATCTCTTCAGGTCATCCATCCTTATCGCGATCAGCGACGCATAGATCATCCCGATCACACAACAGGAACTGACCGTGTCCCCCCACGCCCAGGTACCGATCGGTACCACAGGCGCCAGCCACCGGATCAACCCGAAAACACCCATTTTTACCATCACCGCGCTCAACACCATCGTCACCGCCGTAGGCGACTGCTCATAGGTATCTGGCTGCCAGGTATGCAACGGCCATATCGGCATCTTTATCGCAAACGCCGCAAACATTACCCAAAACAACCAGCCCTGATCTTTCCCGCTTATCTTGTGACCCATTTCATAGAAGGACTTTAGCGAAAAGCTATGGTCCGGCGTATGCGAATAGATCCAGATGATCCCGATGAGCATCAGCAGGCTGCCGACAAACGTATAAACGAAGAATTTAAAGGTAGCCTGTATCCGCCGCTCGCCACCCCATTGCGAGGAAAGAAAATACACCGGTATCAGAGCCAGCTCCCAGAAGAAATAGAACAACAGCGCATCCGTAGCCACAAAAACACCCAGCAACCCCGCCTGCGACAACAACATCAGGGCATAGAAATTCCAGGCCCTGCGATACTGATCCCGCCACGTGGCGATGAAGATGATCGGAAAGCTGATCGCCGTCAGCAACGCCAAAATCCCGCTCAATCCATCGATACCCACGGAAAACCGGCTCCCCAGATCGGGCAACCAATCGACATCGGCATGCAGCACCGGACTGTTCTTCGCCACGGTCACCGCAATGACGGCGACGATCAGGGTCGCCACCGAGGACAACAACGCCCAGCCCCGCGCCGCTTTCTCGTTCCGGAAAAAAAATCCGATGAACCCGGTCACCAGCGGAATAGCTATGAGTAATACTGGAATCATACTATCTCTTTACAAAAAGTTCAACCAAAAAAAGTATCAATATCCCAACCACCATCAATAACACATACCCTCCCACCAACCCGCTCTGCAACAACCGCAGCTGCCGGCTGGAGTACTGCACCAGTTTCCCAATGCCATTAACGACCCCATCCACCACATTTTTATCGATGAAAACGAGAAATTGCGCCAGCAGATCCAGCGGCTTCACGATTACGGCATTATAGATCTCGTCGACATACCATTTATTCGCCAGCACCTTCCCGAAACCGGTCGGCTCACCCAGCTCCGGCTTCCTGCTGTACCGCGCCCACGCCGTTACCACTCCAACCAATGCCAGCACCACCGACACCACCATCAGCCAGATCCCGGATTCTCCATGACTTCCCTCACCCACCACCGGCCCCAGATATTTCGCCAGCCAATGCGCATTCGGCGCAAACTCCTCGGGTATCCCCAAAAAGCCCGCCACCGCAGCCAATATTGCCAGTATCCACAAAGGGATCGTCATCGCCGCAGGGCTCTCATGTAAGTGATGCGATTGCTCCGACGTCCCGCGGAATCCTCCCCTGAACGTCATCGCATACAATCTGAACATATAAAAAGCCGTCAGCAACGCCGTGAACACTCCCACCCAATAATAAATAGGATTCTTCGCATACGCCGCCGCTAATATCTCATCCTTCGAAAAGAAACCCGAAAAAGGCGGTATCCCCGCAATCGCAATACATCCGATCAGGAACGTAATATGTGTAGCAGGCAGCCGACGACCCAATCCTCCCATCTTCCGCATATCCTGCTCCCCGCCCATCGCATGGATCACCGAGCCCGCACCCAAAAACAACAAGGCTTTAAAAAACGCATGCGTCATCACATGAAAAACGGCTCCCGTATACGCACCGACCCCAAGACCCAAAAACATATATCCCAGCTGCGACACGGTCGAATAAGCAAGTACTTTCTTGATGTCGTTCTGTTTCAAAGCGATCGTCGCAGCCCACAAGGCCGTAGCCACCCCGATCACGGCAACTACCGTCTGCGTCGCCGGCGCCAGATCGTACAACACATGACTCCTCGCGATCATATAGATACCCGCCGTCACCATCGTAGCGGCATGGATCAGCGCTGACACCGGCGTAGGACCCGCCATAGCGTCGGGTAACCAGGTATATAAAGGTATCTGGGCGGACTTACCCGTAGCACCGAGAAAAAGCAACAGTGTAATAGCCGTCATCACTCCGACGGACACCGAATTAGCCTTTCCGAACACCTCGGCAAAATCCACTGATCCGAAATGATTCAGCATCAAAAATATCGCGATCAAAAATCCCACATCCCCGATCCTGTTCATGATAAAGGCCTTCCGCGCCGCATACCCGTACCCGACATTTTTAAACCAATACCCGATCAGCAGATAGGAACAAAGTCCGACTCCCTCCCAACCGATAAAAAGAATGATAAAGTTCGCGCCCATCACCAACAACAGCATCGAGAAAACGAACAGGTTCAGATAGGCGAAATACCTTGCGAAATGCGGACCCGCCTCATCGTGCATATACGCCGTGGAATACAGATGGATCAAAAAACCCACCCCCGTTATAATAAGCAGGAACAGGGCCGACAGCTGATCGATCTGGAACGCGAAGTGGATATGCAGATTGTCGACGGCGATAAAATCCCACCAGGTCACGATCAGGGCGTCGAACCCCGGCTCCCGCACATCCATAAAAATGATCACGCTGCACACAAACGCCGCCAGAACGGTGACGCACCCGACAAACCCCGTCATCGATTTGGACAAATAGTTTCTGAATAACCCGTTGATCAGGAATCCGGCAAGGGGCAACAGGGGGACCAGCGAAACAAGTAGATTCATATTAATGTTTCAGTCGATTCAAAAAGTTCACATCTATGGAATGCGTGTTGCGATACATCATCACGATGATCGCGAGTCCCACACTCACCTCCGCCGCCGCTACTACCATGATGAAGAAAACGAACAGCTGCCCGTCGATGCCCGCATTCGGCACCGTGGCAGCCAGCGCATGATGATGCATCTTCGAAAAGGCCACCAGCAAAAGGTTCACCGAGTTCAGCATCAGCTCTATGCACATAAAGATGATGATCGCGTTGCGGCGCGTCAGCACACCCGCCACCCCGATACAGAACAAGGTCACCGATAGAAAAATATAGTAGTTTATAGGCATATGTCATTTATTCCTCGGCGCCGTTGGCGCCTCACCGGGGCTAATGTCTGCTCCGTTGCACTTCGCAAACCTCCTCCGTCGGTTTAACCGCCGTACTGCTGCCCGCCGGGCATCTTCTTCTCCTCTCCCTTTCCGATCACCACAACCCCCACCATCGCTGAGAGAAACAGCACCGAGCTGATCTCGAACGGCAACACATAATCATGGAACAGGCTGATCCCCAAATTGTGGATCAAC
>DASYSV010000474.1:0-16363 GCA_036010185.1 Puia sp. | reverse complement strand
ACTGGAAGTCCTGCGGCTGATCTGCAAGGAATACAGCAATGCGGAGATCGCCGATAAGCTTTTCCTCAGTGTCAGCACCGTCGAAACACACCGCAAGAATCTCATTGCAAAGTTGGGAGTCAACAATACCGTAGGCCTCGTAAAATTCGCGCTGCGGAACAATCTGATCGATTAGTGAAATCGTCATACTTCATCTTTACCCTGCTGATCGGGACGACCCTTTCCGCCCAGGTGGATAAAGCCGTGGATACCGCCGCCGTGCAACGTCTCTACTATCGGGCCATGCATCTGACGCTCGCCGATTCGGTCAAATACTACGCAGATTCCATCGATCGCCTGTCCGTCATGAGCGGCAATGCCGATATGGGCATCGAATCGCTCCGGCTTTATGGCTGGTATTATGAGAACAGGGGCGACTATACCCGCGCGCTGGGGTTTTATTACACGGCCCTCGACTCCGCGCGTAGCCATCGATACGTTCATCGTCAGACCGAGCTTCTCACGGACCTTGCCGCCGTCTATACGCAGGATATGAAACAGCCCCAAAAAGCCAGGGGGATCTACCAGGAATGCGTGCGGCTCAACAAAGAGCTAGGGGATGCACATTCCCTTATCTCCTCCTATTCCAATCTGGGAGCCATCTACAACCGGCTCGGGCTCTATGACAGCGCCTTGTATTTCCTGCGCGAAGGCCTTCGCATAGGCCGGCCCCTCGAAGCACAGGGCAGTGAAAGCCTCTCGGAGATCTACAACAATATCGGCAATGCCTATTACTATCAGAAAAAATATGCGGCATCCATCGACTGGTTCCGCATCAATTATCAGAAAGACCTGGCCAGCCCGCTCCCTTCGCGTCTGGCCGATCTCTGGATCGATGTTCTGAATATGGCCGATTCCTATTCCGAAGAAGGCGCCTATGATTCCGCCGGCAAATACGGCGAGCTGGCACTACACCTGGCCATCCAGCAGGATTCCCGAAGCAAACAGTCCGACAGCTACCAGGTCCTTGCCAACCTCGCCCGTCACAGGGGCGACTACAAAAGGGCCTTCGATTACCAGGGCAAATGGTATTCGCTCGACACCGCTCTCGTCAATAGCGAGACTTATAAGGCGATAGCCGAGCTGGAACAGAAATATGAGGCCCGGAAGAGGGAGAACGATAACCTGATACTCGAAGCGGAGATCACCCGGCAGCGATTCCATAACCGGATCGCGACGATCATGGCCATCAGCCTTTTCCTGATCGCCCTCGTAACGGCCGTTCTTTTCATCATCAAACGCAGGGCCAACCGGCAGCTTAGTATGACGAACGATCTCATCGTCCGGCAGAATATGCGGCTCTCGGAACTCAACTATGAGAAGAATTCACTGATAAGCATCGTCTCGCATGACCTGAGTACGCCATTCGCTACGATAAATATTTATCATCAGCTGCTTCAGAATGAGAACGATAATTTCAGCTCCGGCCAGAAAAAAGCGCTCGACCGCATCGGACAGGCCACCCGGTATGGCGAACATCTCATCCGTCATATCCTGGACGTTGAAAAGGCCCAGACCAACCAGCAAAAGATACAGCTCGAAAACCTCGATCTCCGCGGTTTCGCCGAGTCTATCCTCGATCAGTTCAGCCCCGTGGCGGCAAAAAAGGACATCCGGCTACACCTGAATTGCCCCGACAGGGCAGTTACGCTCCTTAGCGACCCCCATCTGCTCGGCCGTATGCTCGGGAATCTGCTGTCCAATGCGATCAAATACACGCTTTCCGGCAAGAATGTGTGGGTTACCGTCGGCGAAGATAAAAATGCCGTAAGTATCGAAGTGCGCGATGAAGGGGTCGGGATCCCAACCGACGAGTTGCCCCATCTCTTCTCCAAATACAGCAAGATATCTTCAAGACCTACGGCTGGCGAGCCTTCCACGGGTCTGGGTCTGGCCATCGTCAAACGCATCTGCGAAGAGCTCAACGGCCGGATATCCTGCGACAGCGTTGCCGGAGAGGGCTCCATATTCACCGTCATTCTCCGAAAATAGAGGAGGTCAGCGACAATAACTACCGCTTAGCAAGTTTTTTGCATTGAAAATAAAGAGACTGGCATAAATTTGAAACCTTGTTACAAAAAGGCCCGACCCGCAGACGCTGTATCTTTATTCAACAGACAAGGACCATGAATCGATTTTTACCTGGCATTGCCCTTCTGCTGCTGGTGCTGGCCTACCGCCCAATTCTGGCCTCCGGCTCAATAAAGGCCTCTGCCTCAATTTTGGCCTCCGGCCTTGCGGCCCCGGATTCCACCGAACCCGGCTCCGGGTCCCTTTCCGGACACATCAGCGATAGCCACGGCGCCCCCCTTCCCGGAGCCACCGTCTACATCCCCGATCTCAAACTGGGCGTTATCGCCGACTCGGCGGGCAACTACCGGTTCAATACCCTTCCTTCCGGCCGATATCTGGTGGAAGCCCATTCAGTCGGTTTCAAGACACTGACGAAAACAGCAGCCATTACCGGCCCCCTCATATTGGACTTCGTGCTTTCGGACACCTATGTCGAAGAAAGCGCGGTGGTGGTGACGGGTCTATCGAAAGCTACCCAGATCAAACGCAATCCCGTCCCGATCGTGGCCATCTCGCACGACTATCTCGCGACCAATATCAGCACCAACGCCATCGACGCCCTGGTCAAAGTCCCCGGTGTCCGCGCGGTAACGACGGGGCCCAACGTCTCCAAGCCGTTTATCCGGGGACTGGGATATAACCGGATCCTCACCCTCTATGACGGCATCCGCCAGGAAGGCCAGCAATGGGGCGATGAACACGGCATAGAAGTGGACCAATATGCGATTGACCATGTGGAGGTGATCAAGGGACCGGCTAGCCTGAGCTTCGGCTCGGACGCATTGGCCGGTGTAGTCAATCTCATCCCGACACAACCATTTCCCGAAGGCAAGATGATCGGCGATGTCGTTCTCGATTACCAAACGAATAACAAGAATATCGGCGGCTCCGCAATGCTCGGTGCCACTAAGAACGGCTTCGAATGGATGGCGCGCATCTCACACAAACAGGCCGTCGATTACCAGGATAAGATAGACGGCCGCGTATTCGGAACGGCCTATAACGAAACCGACGGCAACGCCTCGCTGGGGCTGCACAAGAAATGGGGCTATTCGCATCTCGATTTCGTCGCCTACAACGATCTTCAGGAAATACCCGACGGGGGTCGCGACAGCCTCACCAGGCAATTCACGCGGCAGATCGATGAGGACGCCAATGCCCCGGGAGAGATCGTCTCCTCCCATGACCTCAATAGCTATACGATCGAACCCTTGCACCAGCACGTCCAGCATTACCGCATCTATTCCGCCAACAGCCTCTCTCTGGGGGAATATGGCCGTCTGCAGGTGAACCTCGGTTTCCAGCGCAGCCTCCGCCAGGAATTCAGCCATCCTACGATGCCCGCGACGCCGGGGCTCGATCTCCGGATGAATACGTATAGCTATGACGTGAAATATTTTCTTCCCGAACTCGGCGACTGGAACATCACCGCCGGTGTCAACGGTATGTATCAGAACAATCTCGTCACCAACGGAACCGAATTCATCATCCCTTCTTATCACCAGTTCGATATCGGCACCTTCCTGCTGGCTAAAAAATCCTTCGACAAGCTGGATATCGCCGGCGGCATCCGGTTCGATTCGCGCGCCTTTAACAACGCTGCCCTCTTTACCAGACCCGATCCGGTCACCGGCTTCGACAGACCCGTCCCCGGATCCGATACCGTCGGTGCGGACAACCCGTTCTCCGATTACCACAAGAATTTCACCGGCGTCTCCGGCAGCATCGGTGCGACCTATAATTTCTCGGAAAAATTTTCCATCAAAGCCAATATTGCCCGCGGTTACCGCGCTCCAAACATTGCCGAGATCTCCGCCAACGGCGTCCACCCAGGCACCAACTTCTACCAGCTGGGCAACCCGGATTTCAAACCCGAGTTCAGCCTCCAGGAAGACATAGGGCTGATCTTTTCGTCGCGTTATGTCGTGGCGACCCTCGATCTCTTCAACAATGTCATCTCGAATTATATCTATGACCGCAAGCTAACCCTGCCCAACGGCATGGACGACACCGTTCAGAGCGGCCCCGGAACCGGCTTGCCGTATTTCCAGTACGTCGCATCCAAAGCCCATTTATATGGCGGCGAGATCAGCATCGATATTCATCCTGTAAAGGCGCTGCATTTCGAGAACAGCCTGTCGCTCGTCTATGGCGATAATAATGGGTCGCAGCCAAAATCCATCGGGGATAGCGCTCAATTTCTCCCCTTCATCCCTCCTGCGCATGGCATTTCCGAGTTGCGTTATGAATTCAGCTCCAAAACGTCGCGTATGACACACGCCTTCGTAAAGGTGCAGCTGGAATACTCCGCAGCGCAGAACCGCGCTTATTTAGCCTATAATACGGAAACACCCACGGCAGGATATACCCTTTTCAATGCCGGCATCGGCGGGACGTTCGCCGATAAGAAGGGAAAGACCATCGTGAACGTTTATCTCATGGGCGACAATCTCTTCAATGTTGCCTATTATGATCATCTCAGCCGGCTGAAATACTTCTTTTTCTCACCGGGCGATACCAACCCGACCCACGGCCTCTATAATATGGGACGGAATATCAGTGTCAAACTCGATTTTCCATTGAATTTCACCCTCAAACAAGCCGCAAAACCCGCCGATTCATAATAAATGGTCTTTTTCGTACGTTATTACTCCGGTACTAACCCCACCATATATAGCAAAGAGGCCTTCCAGGTATTATCCGGTCGGCCTCTTTTTTATTCGAACTGTTGCGGCTTGCTGATCTTATAGTCGGGGTCATATCTCAAGAAGAAATACAGATAGACCACCCGGCTGAGCCGCATGATCCATGGCTGCATCGCGACCAGGAACACCGCATTCAGCCCCATCCATAAAAAAAACCGGTAATCATGCGTCGATATGCCCACCAGAACACACCAGGCGACAAAGCTCGCCACCGACAACACTAACGAAAGGCCATAGCTGACATATCCGGTCCCATACCAGAAACCGACCTCCAGCTCGAAAGGCTGACCGCACTCAGGACACTTTTCGGGCATTTTCATCGTATGCCGGAGCTTCCAGGGATTGGGATCCACGAACATGTGACCCTTGCGGCACCGGGGACATTTCATAGTCATCATACTCCAGATATAGTTGGGCTTTTCCATTGCGCAAAGTTAGCTATTTCGGCCGATGGGCCTAACGTCGTCCCTTCATTTCAAATTGTCCACGTCGTAAGTCCGTACCCCGTAAAACTATAAGGCTGGCAATGTCCCTTCAGACCCGCCAGCACCTCCATGACCTTGTATTTACTCGTTCCTGGGCAATAGAAAGTCATGAATCCTCCACCCCCTGCCCCGGATATCTTCCCGCCGGTTGCCCCGGCACGTCTGGCCTGCTCATAGATATCGTCGATAAAAGCGTTGGAGATGCCTTCGGCCATCTGTTGTTTCTGCCGGAATCCGAAGTCAAGTATCTCCCCGATCTCATGGATACGCCCCATCAGCAGGGCTTCTTTCATCAGCTGAGCCTGCAGTTTCAGCTGATGCATGGCCTCGATCGATCGCTCTTTTTTATCCGTCACATTACGGCTTTGGACCTCGATGATTCGTGCCGATTCGCGGCTTGTCGCCGTATAGTAAAGCAACAAATTGTTCTCCAGCTCGAACAGATATTGCTGTTTCACCCGCAATGGATTGACGATCACCTTGTCGTCCTTATAGAATTCCATATAATTGACTCCCCCGAAAGTAGCCGCATACTGGTCCTGCCGCCCTCCGGCCATCTTCAGCTGGTTGCGCTCGATATCGTACGCAAGATGCGCCATATCGTATTCGCCGAGTGGCAGCCGAAGCATCTCGGTAAACGCGCCGATAATTGCGACTACCAGCGTGGACGATGTCCCCAACCCCGATCCTGCGGGAGCGTCGACGAAAGTGGACAGACGGAATCCCTTACCCGACCAGCCATAGGTCTGCCGGATCCGGTTATAGACGCCCTTCAGCAGATCGAGCTTACCGTCGATGGGCAGGCTATCGAGATCGGTGCCGCCTTCGAACCGCTGTTCTTCCCGGCGGTCGATCCCTTCGAGGATGATGGTCTTATCTTCCAGGGGCTGGATGGTCGCATGCGCATAAAGCGACAGGGTTGCGTTGAGGATCGCCCCGCCATACAGATCACTGTAGGGGCTCACATCCGTGCCTCCACCGGCCAGGCCTATCCGCAATGGGGCTTTGCTTCTGTATATCATTGTAAGGATTTGATCTCGTGCTGCACGCGCCGATAGTCTTCAGGAATGCCGATGTCGATGAAATAGTCATCCTGGACCAATCCATAAATACGCCGGGTTTCCAACGATCGCTCCAGGTAGTCCTTTTCGAAAGAAAATACTTCGGGCAGGTCCCCGGCCAGGAATTTTTCACGGTCCAACGCATATACTCCACCGTTGATCAACCCCTCGTGGGTGAACCGTTTCTCCCGGAATCCCCGTACACGATGTCCCGCATCCAGCTCCACCACGCCGTACCGGTCGAAATCCTTCATCGGCCGCAGACAGATGGTACAATCCGCCCGATGAGTCATATGAGCGGCGGCCAGCTCGCCGACCCGTACTCGGAAAAAGGTATCCCCATTCAGGATCAGCACCGTCCGCCCTTCTGCTACAGTACAAGCCCGGCGGATGGCTCCCCCGGTGCCCAGCGGCCGCTCTTCTGTCGAGACCGTATAGCCGCCGTCGGGGAAATGCCGCCTGAAGAATTCGTCGAAAGCATCGCTTTTATATCCAAGCGCAAACACGAATCGTTCGACGCCCGCCCGCCTGAAATGATCCGTCAGGTATGCAATAAAAGGCTGGCCGCCCACCGGGGCCATACACTTCGGCAGATCGGGCACTTCGCTCCTTAACCGGGTGCCCAAACCACCGGCCAAAACAATGGCTTCTTTAATGATCACATCTGTCATTTGAAATATTCGGCTTCCACCAGCTGGCAGATGATATGTCCCAGGAGCATATGCGCCTCCTGTATGCGGGGGGTATTGCGCGAGGGAATGTCGATCAGGTAATCACTCAGCTCCTTGAGCTGCCCTCCTCCTTCCCCGGTCATCCCGATGGTGGTGATGCCTTTTTCCCGCGCGGTTTCAAAGGCCTTTACGATATTGGAGGAATTTCCCGAGGTCGACATCCCGACGAGGATGTCCCCCGGCTTGCCGATACCCTTGATCAGACGTGAATAGATAAGATCGTAGCTGAAATCATTGGCCACCGCAGTAAGATAGGAGGTATTACAGTGCAGCGCCTCCGATGGCAGCGCATCCCGATTGATATAAAAACGGCCGGAGAATTCAGCCGCCAGGTGCTGCGCATCCGCCGCACTCCCGCCATTCCCGCAGAAATATAAGTGCTTCCCGCCGCGGAACCGGCCGACGATCAATTCCACGATCTGGCTCACACCGCCCATCAGCACAGCATCGTTCAGCACTGCCGTTTTCGTGGCTATCGATTCGCGGATGATCTCCTTGATTTGGTCGTTCATAGCTGCAAAGATCAGATTTATGAATTTACCATGGCATACTTTCTTTCGCCGATCTGCTGTCTCCACATGGCATAATACAACCCCTTTTCGGCCAGCAATCCGTCATGATCCCCCATCTCCGCGATAACGCCTTTCTCAAGGACATAGATCCTGTCCGCATGCATAATGGTTGAAAGACGATGCGCGATCAGGATGGTGATCTGTTCGCCTTCGGCTGAGATCGCCCGGATGGTCCGCGTGATGTCCTCTTCTGTCAGCGAATCCAGCGCCGAGGTGGCCTCATCGAAGAGCAAAAGCGCGGGCTTTCTTAACAAGGCGCGCGCGATCGACAACCGTTGTTTTTCACCACCCGATAGTTTCAATCCTCCTTCTCCGATCATGGTGTCGATCCCTTTCTCGGCACGCGCGAGCAATGGCAGACAGGCCGCTTTTTTCAATGCTTCCTGCAATTCGGACTCCGATGCTCCGGGATTCACGAATAACAGGTTTTCCTTAATAGTCCCGGCAAACAGCTGTGTGTCCTGGGTCACGAACCCTATCTGACGGCGAAGATCCTCGAAATTGATGGCAGTCTCATCGAGACCGTTGTAGAGGATGCTGCCTTTCTGTGGGCGATACAATCCTACCAGCAGTTTCATCAGCGTGGTCTTGCCGCTGCCGGAGGGACCGACGAAGGCGATGGTCTCGCCCTTCTCGGCGGTGAAGCTGATCTGATCTATGGCATTGTGATGCGCGGTCTGGTGCCGGAATATAACGTCCCGGAAATCCAGGCTCCTTATCGGTCCCAATGGTCGCGGATGCACCGGCGGCATTTCGGGCGTCTTCTTCATCAGGACATCGAAATTGTTCAACGAAGCCTCCGCCTCCCGATAGGTGAGGATGATATTACCCAGCTCCTGCAGGGGGCCGAAGATGAAGAAGGAATAGAAGACCATGGTCATCACCTCTCCTGCGGTAAGCCGGTGTCCGAATACCAGGTACAACAGGACGAACAGGATACACTGGCGAAGGAAATTGACGAAGGTGCCCTGTACGAAGCTGAGCGCGCGGATGCTCTTCACTTTTCTCAGCTCGAGTCCCAATATCTTGAAAGTGTTTTGATTAAGGCGTTTTACTTCCTGATCTGTCAGACCGAGACTCTTCACCAGCTCGATATTTCGCAGCGATTCCGTGGTGCTGCCGGCCAGCGCATTGGTCTCGGTCGTAATGGTGCGCTGGATACGCTTGATCTTCCTGCTGAGGACGCTGGTCAGCACGGACAGCAGGACCATGCCCAATACATATATCGGCATGATCGACCAGTGCAGCGTGAACGAATAAATGGATACGAAGATGACGCCGACGACGATCGTAAAAAGCACATTGATAAAGGAAATGATGAACCTTTCCGTATCGAGACGCACCTTCGTCAGGATAGACAGGGTCTCGCCGCTGCGCTGGTCCTCGAAATCGCTGAAGGGCAGAGCCATGGAGTGCCGAAGGCCGGAGGTGAAGATGGTCGCGCCGAACCGCTGCACGATGACGTTGCTGAAATAGTCCTGGAATGCCTTGGCGATGCGGGAGACCATGGCCACGCTGACCTGTATCCCAAGAAATGCGATCGCTGCCCAGATGAACTGCGATTGGGTCCGCGGCCCCTGGCTTACCCACACTTTATTTTGGTTATAATAGCCGCTATCCCAGGGATGGCTGGCCAGTTTGTCGAATCCCAGCTTTCCGAAGAAATAGGGGTCCAGCATGGAAAATACCTGGTTGATAGCGGCGAGCAGCAGCGCCAGGGCTACCAACCAACGGTAAGGCTGCAGATATTTTAATAGGATCTTCATTTATTGTTCCTCACCATCCAGAACGAACCGGGCTCATCTTCGGGTTTTCCGGCAGTTACCGGGCATTTCTCCTCCAGGGATTTCCCATATTCCTTTTTGAGCAGGTTAACTGCCCCGATGATACGGAATTGATCATTGAAAGAAAGAAAGGCTTCCAGCAGATATTGCTCATTCCAATGGATATGCCGGTCCACGACCCACTCCTTCAGGTAATCCCTTGGAGTGAAAACGTCATGGACATGGATCAGCACCCCCGGCTTAAGGGTTGGAAGGAGCTCGAGAAATTCGAAAAGCACATCTCCCTGCGGCCGTATCATGTGCGAAGAGTCGATGAACAGGATGTCCCCGGCCTCCAGCTGGGCAAAGGTCTGGACGGGCAGGGCTTCCACTTTTGTTCGCAAAACTTCAATACCCAGCTGTTCCAGCCACGGCATCTCATAGGGCTCGACGCAGATATGAGTACAGGAGTGACTACTATTCTCAGCGCCGTTCTTTTTTTCTGCCTGTATCGCCAAAAGCGTCGAATATCCGCAGCCGATCTCGATCACCCGCCGGGGTTTGAAATGACGCACGATGCTGTACAGGAATTCCGCATCCGCCGGGCATAACGAAGGATTATCATAGAAAAAATGAAGACTGCCGGCTTCTTTTTTTGAAAAGGGAATTGCGAGAAGCTCATCCTGATACCTGAATTGCTTCAGCAACTCCAGCTGTTCATCGATGTTCCACCGTATTCCCGGTAAAATCCGCGGTTGATCGAGGGGCTTTCTTAAATGTTTGCGCGGGTTTACCAGTGGCTGATAGTAGTGGTCACGGATCGGCAGAACGCCCACCGACATGAAGATCTTTTCGCTGACGGGCATTTGCCGGACGGTACTGCTACTGACGAATTTATGCCATACGGCGCTGACCAGCGTAAGAGGGCTGAGGATAATATCCACGGATTTCCTGAATGCAGTGCTTTTCAGCTGGCGTTTCATAATAGATAACAGGGAGTTCGTCGCAAATTAGGCCTTTTTAAGCGCTTCGGAAAGACATTTTTCCAATAGATCGGTGATGTACTCCCAGGAGTAATTTTTTGCGATCCTGGCGTTATTGTTTTCGATAAAACTATCGTACCCGCGTTTCAGTGGGTGTCGGTTCAACAGCGAAGTGATGTCGGAGGGAGTAGAGAAATAGAAGGCGTCCTCCTCGAGCACGCTGCGGTTGAATATATTGTCATGCGCCACGATCAATGCCTGTGACGCCATCGCTTCGAGTAAGGAAGGATTCGTGCCACCCACCGAATGACCGTGGAAATAGAGGTGCGAAAAATGCCGCAGGTTGTTCAGCAGGTTGAGATCATAGTTGGGTCCCAGGAACACTGTACGGTGATCCTCATACCTGTTCTTTAAATAGGAGCCGAAATTATTCCTGTAGTTCCCGATAAGGATAAGCTTCTCGTCCGTGTCGGAGCCGCTATGCCCTTTGATAATCGTCTCGATATTATTCTCGGGCTCCATCCGGGCGATGAGCATGTTGTAAGTATACGCTTGCAGGCCATAGTCTGCCAGCGCGCCCGGATCGGGGTCGGTAAAAAGCGAAGCTCCATAGGGAATGAATGTCGAACCCTTTTGATACTTCTCCGCCAGGTAAGCCTGGATACCCTTCGAGTCGGCGATGAGCATATCGCTACCCGCTACGGCCCATTTTTCCGCTCTTCTCAAAAACGACTGTACGGCCTGTGAATATTTGCTTCTTTTCCATTCGAGACCGTCCATGTTCGTAACGATGACCGCTTCTTTGGGGAACAGGCGTCTCCAGATACTACTGCTTGTATATCCCAATTGGAGGATCACGTCGAAGTTCCTTTTTCGCGCATCCAGAATGCAATTGAGATCATAAAAGAATTGACCAGCCGTCCCGATCTTGTCTTCGTAATCTTTTTCCTTGATGAGATCGACCCCGCGCCAGGTGTCGGCTTCGAATGGATGCAGCGAAGAAAGATATACCGACACCTCATGACCTCTTTGTACGAGGGCAGGCGCCACGAATTCAGCGAATTGTTCGAATCCGCCGTGCTGATTGGGTATCCCCCTGGTTCCGAGAATGCCTATTTTCATGTTCAACTGCCCCTGGCAAAGTCTGCAAAATAACGAATCTTTTCATAGATTTGCGGCGTAATATGCTGGTCACCATTATCACCATCGTCTACAATGGCGAAAAATACATTGAAGACACCATCCGGAGCGTAGGAGCGCAAACCTATCCCAATATCGAATATATAATTGTAGACGGCGGATCGACGGATAGCACCCCCGATATCATTGGAAAGTATCGCGATACGGTCACTACGCTCATCATGGAAAAGGACGAAGGGATCAGCGATGCCTTCAATAAGGGATTGCGGCTCGCAAAAGGAGAGATCATCGGCATCATCAATGCGGACGATTGGTACGAGCCCGATACCGTGGAAAAAGTCGTTGCCGCCATGCCTGATCACGACATCGTATATGGCCGGCTGCGGCTCTGGAAAGACGACAGACCCGACTTTGTTTGCGAGGGCGATCATAACTACCTCGTCAGCGAAATGACCATCAACCACCCGACCGTCTTTGCCCGAAAAGAGGTTTATGACCGTTGGGGCGGATTCGATAAGAAGTACAAATGCGCCATGGACTACGATCTGGTGCTTCGCTTCTGGATCAATGGCTGCCGGTTCCGGTATATCCCGGCCATACTGGCCAATATGCGGTGGGGTGGGCTGAGCGATAATCGCTGGATGCTCGGTTGCCGGGAAACCCTGTCTATAAAGAATAAATACCTGCCGCACCGGCGGTGGCGGAACAGACTTTATTTTTACAAGCATATATTGGCCATAAGCGCCCCGCGTATCCTCCAGCAATTCGGTCTTCACTTCGTCACGCGGTTCTACCGCACCAATTTTTCGAGGGTAAAGAAAGTATATCAGTAGACGGGTGGTCATTTTCCCGGTGTCACCCTTTAACCAGGCAGATGCATCTTATTTTCCCAGGACCGCCCGGTACGCGCCGGCGGTCTTTTCGGCGGTATTCGTCCACGTGTATTCTGCAAAAATTTTGTTTTGCAGCGGTCCGCCGGAGGTTGCGTTTGCAGCCTGCTCTATGGCTTCCCGGATAGAAGAAAGCGAATCCGGGTCACAGTACCAGGCGTCATTTCCGAAATATTCCCGGGTGTCTCCCTTATCGGTGATGACGAGATTGCAACCCATCGCTGCTGCCTCGAGCGAACTTAGCCCGGTCGTTTCGAACCAGCTCGCCAATACATGCACCTTCGCCCGTAGATAATAGTCAAGCAAGGTTTCCTGGTCGGTGGCGGCGACGAAGGAGACATTCCGGTCGGCCGTTTTTTTACATTCTTCGTAATAGCCGGACTGATTGGCTGAGGGCGATCCGATGATTATCAGTTGGTATAGGCTGCCTTTCAACGCCCGGATAAGATTCAGCTGATTCTTCCGCCCTTCTATCCTTCCGACACAGATCACCAGCCTGCCATCCCTTTCGGGAGGGACCGCCGGACTTCGAAAAAGCCGGGGGTCTATAGCATTGGGTATGACCGTGTACCGCTGCTGCTGCCGGTAATGAGCATACAACCTGTTGTATTCACTGAGCGAGTTGGGTAATAACATGGCGGCTCCGCGAATGATCTTTCGGATGGAGTTCCGCTGTCCGTAGAAGAGATAGGAAGGACTGACGATCTTTTCCCCGTTGACCAGGCAACGTGCGACTACTTTCATGTATTCGATCCGGTCCGATGAAACGACATGCGATAACAGCCCGGTGAAACCTCCTCTCGCCTTCCTCTCGTATTCGGAATAATCCACGAATATCGTTGAGACGACATACGGTTTTCCCGAAAGCCGTATATGACGCAGGATATCGGCGGGTCGGATGATATTGAAGAAGTGCAGCAGGTCATATGCTTCGTAATCGATGTGGTCGGTCGTCAGCTTCACGACGACCTCTACACCGGCGCTTCGCAGATGGTCCGCGGTGCGCAGCACCTGCACCGTATCTCCTCCTTTGTCCTTATAAAGCGTGGATCTGGCGATGAAAAGGACTTTCACGGTCTTTCAACTTTATTGATGTAGAAATTTTTACGATCGAATTCTTCGAAAATGCCCGGGCTGAAGGCCAGCAACCAGATGACATATTCTGCCGTGTTCGTGAGAAAGCTCCCGGTAAACTGATAAATAAAGATGAAGAGGAACAAGCTCAGGCGGTAATAATTGTTCCACACCCGGGTTGCGAAAAAGAAATAAACCTGCAGTCCAAATCGGATCAGAAGCCCGATAATACCAAGCGTTGCGAGTGTATCGCCTACCACATTGGGTATCGCCACCGAATCCACCGTAAATCCGGCATAGTTGTAAAAATGCCTGAAAAGGTCCAACCCTATGACCTTTGTCTGACCCAATCCGCAACCGAACCACACGCTTTTAGTTTTCGCGATCGCCCACGCCAGGTAAAAAGAATCGGTCGTTCTTCCGTTGAATGAATTATCATGCCCGGCAAAAACATTCTTAAGACGAAGGATGAATACGTTGTGCGGAAACAACCACATGGCCAGACCGATCAGCAACAAAAAACCCAGGGACCCGAAAAGGAGCTGAACCGCGAGATACTTGTTGGTAAAAAAGGCGCGCGATCCATACAGTAGCGTAAGCCCCAGTGAAACGGCCATCCCAATAATGACGCCGAAGGACAGGGACAGCAGCAACGGGACGGTGACCAATATTGCTGTTGTTTTTACATCGGGCAATTTCAGGACGATCATTTTAAGATAGTAATACAGGGCTATCGGCGCAAAGAGCGTGGAATAGTAGGATGGTTCATACGTCAACATCTGTAGACGGGTAGTGATGATATTGCCCGTCACGGTATTGGTATACCAGAACCGGTGTCTCCAGGCCGGGACGGCCAGCGCGATAAAGGCGATAGCCACGCCGACGATATTGACGAGGAGGATCATTTTATACTGTGTCCGGAGCGTCTTGCACTCGTGCACGAACCGGTGAAAGGCGATCAAAAAGATATAGATGGCAACCACCAACACGAGCGAACGCAGGTAATAATTCACCTCCACTCCATTGATGAAATGGACCACCACGAACGGGAGCGCGACTGCAAAGAAGACCAGCAGCTGTTTCATCGTCCTTGCATTCAGATTCCAATAGAGGAATACCGGCGCAAGTATGGAGGTATACAACAACCCCAGCGGCAAAAAAAGACCGTTGAAGAAGAAGTATAATAATACGACAGGCAGATATTTGTCTACAGTAATGCGCTTGTTCATGTTACACCATATATATCATACGTTCGGCAGGCCTAAGTTAACGAATGTAAAGTCGAGATTTTCACGCGCGACCACCGCATAACCGTGGTCTTCCAGCTTCTTCACCGCGGCCCTTGTCGGATCCAGGTCTCCATTACCGGCATGGAATTCCACACAAAGAATGCCGATGGGCAATTTGTCTTCAAGAATGGTGTCGATGACTTCGAACTCCGCTCCCTCGATGTCCAGTTTTAGCAGATCGATCCGCTGGTGACCGTTACGGCGCATGATGTCGGACAACCTTTCGACGGTAGCCAGGAACCAGGATTCGGTTTCCTGCAGATTGGAGATGGAATGCGATACATGCGTTTCATCCTTTGGCGCGAAGAATCTTACCTGGTCCGCCTTCTTCCAGATTCCGATCTCCTTAAAATGCAGATGACGGGCAGTCTCCTCATCGATAGCATACCGGTGTTTTCCATACAGGGTGATCGGATCACCGCCGCTTGCAGATGCTACTACCCGCTCGAAATGCTTTTTTGCCCTTGGGGTCGGATCGAATATATACACATCGCAATGAAAAAGCCCGGCTACGAGGACGTCGAAGGAAATATCCTCGCCCGCTCCGGCCAGATAACAGACCGAACCTTCGTTCAACCTGTCGGTCGGGATGATCCAACCGCCATAGTCGGTGCCCAGCTTTTTCAGCGAACCCGGCATCCTGTGAAGACGATAATGGATGTCGGGGAAAAACAATCTTTTTATCCGGGTTTTCAGTTTTGTTAACATATTGAGCTTATCGATGATTTTCTTTTATTTGTTCAAAAAGCAGGTAATACCGGTCGACCATGGTGCGCTCTTCGAACCGCTGCTGCACCTTTACCAGCCCGTTAGCCGAAAACGCCATCCTTCTTTCCGGATCCTCCAGCAGCGACAACGTACTATGCGCGAATGCGTCGAGATCGAAAGGAGGTATGACGACTCCGTTGTAGTCGTGTTCGATGATCTCGGTGTTCCCGCCGATATCGAAGGTGACGGCGGGCGTTCCGCAGGCGATGGATTCCACCAGGACATTCGGCAAATTGTCGGCGCGGGTGGGATAGATAAGCAGATCGGCCGCATTGAGACAGTCCACCATGTCCGGTTCGTTCCGGATATACCCCGTATACCGGATATGCAGATTGGCCAGCTCGTCCAGCTCGTCCATCCGGCCATCACCAAGGGCGAGAAAAGAAATGGTCCTGCCGGTCAGCTGATCCAGCTTCCGGAGGATCTCGACCAGGTCCCTTCCGCCTTTCCACGGATTATCGACGGTGAGGTAATGACTGCTGAAAATGATGGTGGGCTGATCCTCCGGTATCCCGAGCTTTCGCTTGACGGCTTTTTTGTCGAGCGGCCGGTAAACACTCGTATCGACGCCATTGTAGATCTGGTGAACCGGAATATGATCGAATACCGGACTTTGTACGGCAAGCTCCTTTAGCCATACCGACGGAGTGACGATCGTCAGGTCGCTGTCCCGGTAGATCCTCTTTTTCTGCCGGAGCAGCCATGATCCAGTATTGATCCCGATCGAGGGCGGGATGGTGGTCAATTGCCGGTCGTTCCGGAGCGATCTCCAGGACATATTTCCGAATGT